>DATGLP010000012.1 GCA_035294085.1 Acidimicrobiales bacterium
TCATCCCCACCTTCCTCCGAGTTGACCCCGGCAGTCTCCTACGAGTCCCCGGCATTACCCGCTGGCAACATAGGACAAGGGTTGCGCTCGTTGCGGGACTTAACCCAACATCTCACGACACGAGCTGACGACAGCCATGCACCACCTGTGTGGGACCCGAAGGTCAGCGTGTCTCCACGCCTTAACCCACATGTCAAGCCCAGGTAAGGTTCTTCGCGTTGCATCGAATTAAGCCACATGCTCCTCCGCTTGTGCGGGCCCCCGTCAATTCCTTTGAGTTTTAGCCTTGCGGCCGTACTCCCCAGGCGGGGCACTTAATGCGTTAGCTGCGGCACGGAATCCGTCGATAGGACCCCACACCTAGTGCCCAACGTTTACGGCGTGGACTACCAGGGTATCTAATCCTGTTCGCTCCCCACGCTTTCGCTCCTCAGCGTCAGTACCGGCCCAGACCACCGCCTTCGCTACTGGTGTTCCTCCTGATATCTGCGCATTTCACCGCTACACCAGGAATTCCATGGTCCCCTACCGGACTCTAGTCATGGCAGTATCGAGTGGCGTCTCCAGGTTGAGCCTGGAGGTTTCACACCCGACTTACCAAACCGCCTACGAGCTCTTTACGCCCAATAAATCCGGACAACGCTCGCCCCCTACGTATCACCGCGGCTGCTGGCACGTAGTTGGCCGGGGCTTCTTCTGTGGGTACCGTCAGATTCGTTCCCACTGAAAGGGGTTTACAACCCGAAGGCCTTCATCCCCCACGCGGCGTTGCTGCGTCAGGCTTTCGCCCATTGCGCAAGATTCCCTACTGCTGCCTCCCGTAGGAGTCTGGGCCGTGTCTCAGTCCCAGTGTGGCTGATCGTCCTCTCAGACCAGCTACCCGTCGTCGCCTTGGTGAGCCGTTACCCCACCAACAAGCTGATAGGCCGCGAGCCCCTCCCGGAGCGGAAACCCATTTCCTCACGGGCCCATGCGGGCCCGTGGGGGCATCCGGTATTAGCACCGGTTTCCCGATGTTATCCCGGTCTCCGGGGCAGGTTGCTCACGTGTTACGCACCCGTTCGCCACTAGGTCTTCCCCGGTGTTGCCACCGGATGGACCCCGTTCGACTTGCATGTATTAGGCACGCCGCCAGCGTTCGTCCTGAGCCAGGATCAAACTCTCCATCGAGACCAAGCCACGACGAGGTCGCGGCGTGATCCAGAGAGCCGGCTCGGGCGATGCCCGTGCCGACTGGCAGGACGGACGTTGTCCGTCCACTGCAATGACGTGGCGACCGCGACGCCGTCTCGACGCGCGGCCTCCCGCACTAGCTTTTGGCTGTTCCTCTTCCGTTCTCAAGGAGCGACGACGGGGCACGCTTCCTCTCGGAAGGAGGTGCCACGCGCTCTGGGGACGGCTCCGCCTCTCCCGAGGCGAAGGGTCCCGCTGCGCCGCCGCCAGGCGGTCACCCGCCCCCGGCGCGTCCGGAGCGGCGGGGCCGCCCCGAGCGGAGACCTACCTTAGCACCTGGCCGCGCTCTGTCAATCCGTCGACCCGGCTCCCGCAGGCGACGCCGGGGCCGAAAGCGTCCGAAGGCGGGCCCCCGCGGGGGCCTCCCGTCGGCCTGCAGCCTCGCTCCGAGCCCTCGATCGCTCCCGCCGTCTCCCTCGTGGGTCGAGCGAGGTGCTCCTCTCAGGCGGGCGCCGGTCGCGACACGCACGGCTCCCCTCGCAGCGCGAACCGCCACGGCAGCGCCGCCGACTCGCCGGCGCGCCGGGACAGCCCGACGCGCGGGCCCACGGCGATCGCCTCGGGCGGTGGCGTACCGTCGTCGAGGAGCGCGACCGGGCCGTCCGACGCGACGAGGTCTGCCCCGTCGAGGCGCCGGTCGATGCCGAGCGCCTGGCACAGCTTGGCCGGGCCCGAGCACAGGTCGTGCGCGGCGCGGGTGCTCCCGCGCCGTCGCCGCATCTCCTCGAGGCCGGCGAGCGGGGCGAGCGCCCGCAGGAGCACCGCCATCGCCTCCCCCTCCTCGCCGCAGACGACGTTCGCGCAGAAGTGCATGCCGTAGGTGAAGTACACGTAGAGGTGCCCGGGCGGACCGAACATCGTGGCGTTGCGCGCCGTGCGTCCTCCGAAGGCGTGGCTCGCACGGTCCGCCTCGCCCCGGTACGCCTCCACCTCCACGATGCGGCCGGCGACCGCACCGTGCGCGAGGACCTTGTTCAGCAGCTGCGGCGCCACCTCGAGCGAGTCTCGCCGGTAGAAGGAGCGATCGAGGCGCTCGCCGAGGCGGGGGTGCTCAGCGACCCCCGACACGGGACCGCTCGGCGGCGCACTGCTGCTTGAAGCGCTCGAGCTGCTCGGCCACCGCCGCGGCACCTGACCCGCCCGGGCTCGAGCGCCGCTCGATCGCGGCGCCCGGCTCGAGCAGCCTCGCTGCCGCCGGTCCGAGCACCTCGCTCGCCGCGACGAGGTCCTCGAAGGGCACGCCCTCGTCGAACGAGCGCCGGACCAGCTCGCCGACCACCCCGTGCGCCTCCCGAAAGGGCATGCCGGAGGAGACGAGCCACTCGGCGAGGTCCACGGCGGCGAGCGTCGGGTCGTCGGCAGCCCGTGCCATCGCCGCGGTGTCGAAGCGCAGCGTCGCGACGAGGCCGCGCAGGGCCGGCAGCGCCAGGCTCACCTGGTCGAGCGCGTCGAAGAGCGGCTCCTTGTCCTCCTGCAGGTCCCGGTTGTAGGCGAGCGGGAGCCCCTTCAGCGTCGCGAGGAAGCCTGCGAGGTGGCCGATGAGCCGCCCCGCCTTGCCGCGAGCGAGCTCGGCGATGTCGGGGTTCTTCTTCTGCGGCAGCATCGAGCTCCCCGTCGCCCACGCGTCGTCCAGGCGGAAGAAGCCGAACTCCTCGCTCGCGAAGATGACGACCTCTTCGCCGAGGCGCGAGAGGTGCACGCCGAGGAGCGCGCAGGCGAAGAGCGTCTCGGCCACGAAGTCGCGGTCGGAGACCGCGTCCATGGAGTTCTCGAAGCGCCGCGCGAAGCCGAGCTCGTTCGCCGTCGCGTCCGGATCGAGCGGCAGCGACGAGCCGCCGAGGGCGCCGGCGCCGAGCGGCGAGACGTCGAGGCGGCCGCGCACCTCGGCGAGACGCGCCACGTCGCGCAGCAGCGCCCAGCCGTGGGCGAGCAGGAGGTGGGCGACGAGGACGGGCTGGGCTCGCTGGAGGTGCGTGTAGCCGGGACAGTAGGCCGCGCCGGCTTCCTCGGCGCGCTGCGCGAGCGTCTCTGCCAGGTCGAGCACGAGCGCCTCCACCTCGCCGACACGCCGGCGCGTGTACAGGCGCAGCGCGGTCGCCACCTGGTCGTTGCGGCTCCTGCCGGTGTGCAGCTTCGCGCCGAGGGGCCCCGCGAGCTGCGTGACGCGCCGCTCGATGGCGGTGTGGACGTCCTCGTCGGCGTCGTCGAAGACGAACGAGCCCCCCTCGATCTCCGCGCGCACCGTCTCGAGCGCGGCGACGAGCGCGGCGACCTCTGCCTCCTCGAGGATGCCGGCGCGGCCGAGCCCGTGCACGTGCGCGATCGAGGCAGCCACGTCGTCAGCGGCGAGGCGCCGGTCGAACGGCAGGCTCGCGCTGAAGGCCATCATCGCCGGCGCGGGCGGCACCCCGGTCCGCTTGGCCCACAGCGTCACTCGCCGTCGGCCCCCTGGTGGCTGGCCCAGGTCTGGATGCCGAGGCCGAAGATCCGCACGAACCCCTCGGCGTCTTCGTGGCGGAACGCGTCCGCTGCGTCGTAGGTCGCGAGGCGGTAGTCGTAGAGCCCGACGTCGCTGCGTCGGCCGGTCACCGCCAGTGCGCCGCCCGGTGCGAACCGCAGTCGCACCTCGCCGGTCACGTGGCGCTGGGTCTCGGCGACGAACGCGGAGAGCGCCCGGCGCAGCGGCGAGAACCACAGACCGTCGTAGACGAGCTCGGCGAAGCGTGGCTCGAGGCGCGCCTTCTCGTGGGCGACGTCGCGCTCGAGCGTGAGCGCCTCGAGGTCGAGGTGCGCCATCGTCAGCGCGAGCGCGGCGGGACACTCGTAGACCTCGCGGCTCTTGATGCCGACGCGCCGGTTCTCGACCATGTCGAGGCGGCCGAACCCTCTCGAGCCCGCGACACGCTCGAGCTCGCGCACGAGGGCAACGAGATCGAGGGGGCGCCCGTCGAGGGAGGTGGGGACGCCGTGCTCGAAGCCGACCACCACCTCGACCGGCTCTCGGGCCGTCTCGCGCGTGATGGCGTACACGTCCT
Organism: Acidimicrobiales bacterium; assembly: GCA_035294085.1. NCBI lineage: Bacteria > Bacillati > Actinomycetota > Acidimicrobiia > Acidimicrobiales > Acidimicrobiales bacterium. The sequence continues at coordinate 4,269 of DATGLP010000012.1, forward strand.
CGGGCGGCGCCGCCCAGGGGTCCTCGATCGCGCCGCACTCGATCGCCCGGCCCCACAGGTTCTCGTCGATCGAGTAGAGCCGCTCCCTCGACGCCGCCACCGGAAGGCCGTGGCGTGCCGCGTACTCGATCTCGTCCTCACGGGTCATGCCCCAGGTCCGCACCGGCGCGAGGATCTCGAGGTCGGGCGCGAGGGCCCGTGTCCCGACCTCGAAGCGCACCTGGTCGTTGCCCTTGCCCGTGCACCCGTGCGCGACCGCGCCCGCCCCGTGGCGTCGCGCCTCGGCGACGAGGTGGCGCACGATGAGCGGCCGGCTGAGCGCCGAGACGAGCGGGTAGCGCCCCTCGTAGAGCGCATTCGCCTGGAGCGAGGGCAGGACGAAGTCCTCAGCCAGCTCCGCGCGGGCGTCGACGACGACGGCCTCGACGGCACCCGCGGCCAGGGCGCGCTCCCGGATCGCCTCGAGGTCGGCGCCCGACTGGCCCACGTCGAGGGTGACCGCGACCACCTCGTAGCCGTGCTGCGCCCCGAGCCAGTGCACCGCCACGGAGGTATCGAGACCCCCGGAGTACGCGAGGACCACCCGCTTCGTCACCGTCAACCCTTCCTGCCGAACGGAACCACCCGGCTCAGCGCCCTGCGAGCGCCGCGAGGCGCGCCGCGAGGCGCGCGCCGCCGACCTCCTCGGCGGCCACGACGAGCACGGTATCGTCGCCCGCGACGGTGCCGACGACGCCGTCGAGGCGCGCGCGGTCGAGTGCCGACGCGACGACGTGCGCCGAGCCCGGCGGCGTGCGCACCACGACGAGGTTGGCGGACGGCGCGACCTCCACGACCCACTCGCCGAGGACGCGCCGGACGTGATCGAGCGGCGCCACCTGGTCCTTCGGCAGCTGCGCGAGGGCGTAGACCTGCCGGCCGGCCCCGGGGAGGCGCACCTTCAGCGCGCCGAGCTCCTCGAGGTCGCGCGACACCGTCGCCTGCGTCGCCACCACCCCGTTCGCCGCGAGCAGCTCGACGAGCTGCGGCTGGCTCGTCACCTCGTGCTCGGCCAGCAGCCGAGCAATGAGGTGCTGGCGGCGGGCCTTCGGGCTCCGGGTCACGTCGGCGCCCCCCGGCCGCGTCCGGCGAGGAAGGCGAGGAGGCCTCGCATCGCGTGCATGCGGTTCTCCGCCTGGAGCCAGATCCGACTGGCCGGTCCGTCGAGGACCGACGCGCTCACCTCCTCGCCGCGATGCGCCGGCAGGCAGTGCAGCACGATCGCCCCGGGCGCCGCCTCGGCGAGGACCGCCTCGTCGATGGCGTAGCCGGCGAAGGCCTCCCGCTTGGCGCCGGCGGCCGCCTCCTCGCCCATCGACACCCACACGTCGGTGTAGAGGACGTCCGCGCCACGCGCCGCCTCGGCGGCCGACGCGCAGCGAGTCACCGACCCGCCGAGACGCGCCGCCCACTCGAACGCCGAGGCGGGCAGCTCGAAGCCGGGCGGCGAGGCGATGCGGAAGGCCACCCCCGTCAGCACGCAGCCGGCGAGCAGGGAGCGAGCGACGTTGTTGCCGTCACCGACGAACGCGAGCGTCCGCCCGACGAGCGAGCCGAAGCACTGGCGGATGGTGAGCAGGTCGGCGAGGACCTGCGTGGGGTGCTCGAGGTCGGAGAGCAGGTTGACGACCGGGACCGGTGCTCCGCGTCCGTCGAGCGCGGCAGCCATCCGCTCGAGCGTGGCGTGCGACGCGACCCGGGCGCAGACGAGCCCGTGGTAGCAGCCGAGGGTGCGGGCCACGTCCTCCACCGACTCGCGGCGGTCGAAGCCCACCTCGTCTGCCCGGATGGTGACCGGGTGGCCGCCGAGCTGGGCGACGGCCAGCTCCGAGGCGTTGCGCGTCCGCGCCGAGGGGTGCTCGAAGACGAGCGCCACCCCGGTCCCCTCGAGCAGGCGCGGGAGCCTCGCCTCGGCGAGGTCGAGGACCTCGGCCACCTCGGCGCCCGAGAGGTCCGCGAGGCGCAGGACGTGGCGCGCCCTCACGGCCGTGACGCCTGCGGCGCGCCGACCCGCTCGAGCGCGGTGGCGAGGATGTCGAGCGCGAGGTCGCACTCGTCGGGGGAGACGATGAGCGGCGGCGCGAGGCGGATCACGCCAGGCACCGGGCAGTTGACGAGGAGACCGAGCTCGAGCGCGGCTGCCACCGCCGCCCTGGCGTCCAGCCCCTCCGCGAGGACCGCTCCGAGGAGGAGGCCCGCGCCGCGCACGGCGCGCACCCCTGCGATGCGCGCGAGCCCGGCGGCGAGGCGCTCGCCGGCCGCCGCTGCCAGCCGGGGGGCGTCGAGGGCGACCATCGTCTCCAAGGTGGCGCGCGCTGCCGCCATCGCGAGCGGTTGACCGCCGAAGGTCGAGCCGTGGTCGCCGGGCCGGAACGCCTGCGCGACCTCGGCGCGCGCCCAGCACGCGCCGACCGGGACGCCGTTGCCGAGCGCCTTGGCGATCGTGACGATGTCGGGGAGGATGCCGGCTTCCTGGAAGGCGAACCAGCGGCCGGTCCGGCCGAGGCCGGTCTGGATCTCGTCGATCGCGAGCAGCAGGCCGCGCTCGTCGCACAGCGCTCGCACCTCGGCGAGGAAGCCAGGAGGTGCTGGCAGCACGCCCCCCTCGCCCTGGATCACCTCGAGGAGGACCGCAGCGACTCGCGTCGGGTCCGCCGCGCGCGCCAGCGCGTCGATGTCCCCGAGCGCCACGTGGGTGAAGCCGGGCGGCAGCGGTGCGAACGGCTCGTGCTTGGCCGGCTGGCCCGTCGCATGCAAGGTGGCGAGCGTGCGGCCGTGGAACGACCCGTAGGCCGAGACGACGCCGTGGCGTCCCGGGCCCCCGAAGCGGCGCGCCAGCTTGATCGCGCACTCGTTCGCCTCCGCACCGGAGTTCGCGAAGAAGACCTTCCCCCCGGCGGGCGAGCCGTCGCCGATCAGGCGGTCGATGAGGGCAGCGACCTCCTCGGCGAGGGCGTTGCCGTAGAGGTTCGACACGTGCAGCAGCGTCCGCGCCTGCGTGCACAGCGCCTCGGCCACCGCGGGGTGCGCGTGCCCGAGCGAGGTGACGGCGATCCCCGAGATGAAGTCGAGGTAGTCCCGCCCCTGCTCGTCGACGAGGTGCGCACCCGAGCCCGAGACGAAGCGCACCGGCGCGGGTGCGTACGTGGGCATCAGGCCGCTCATCCCGCCACCACCATCGTCCCGATCCCCTCCTCGGTGAACAGCTCGAGCAGCGCCGCGTGCGGGACCCGACCGTCGAGGACGTGGGCGCTGCCCACGCCGGCGCGAACCGCCCGGGTGCAGGCGCGCACCTTGGGGATCATCCCGCCCGCGACCGCGCCGGTCTCGACGAGCTCGTCGAGCGCGTCGGCGCTCAGCCTCGAGATGCGGCTGGACGGGTCTCGTACGTCGGCGAGCACGCCCGGGACGTCCGAGAGGAACAGGACCTTCTCGGCTCCGAGCGCCTCGGCGACGGCGCCCGCGACGACGTCGGCGTTGATGTTGTAGGCCTGACCGGACCGGCTCGACCCGATCGTCGCGATGACCGGGACGAGGCCGCCGGCGACGAGGCGGTCGAGGATCGTCCGGTCCACCGCGGCCACGTCGCCGACGAAGCCGAGCGCCGGGTCGCGCTCGGACGCGGTGATGAGCCCGGCGTCCTCCCCCGACAGCCCGACGGCGAGCGGCCCGTGGCGGTTGAGGGCGTTGACGATGTCGCGGTTCACCTTGCCGACGAGCACCATCCTCGCGATCTCGAGCGTCTCGGCGTCCGTGACGCGCTGGCCGTCACGGAAGGTTGGCTGCTTGCCGAGCCGCTCCATCAGTGCGCCGATCTGCGGGCCGCCGCCGTGCACGACCACCGGGCGCATCCCGAGGGAAGCCATGAGCACGACGTCCTGCGCGAACAGCTCGAGGGCGCTCGCGCCGCCCTCGGAGTCGCCGAGCGCGCTCCCGCCGTGCTTCACGACCACGACCTTGTCCCGGAAGCGCCGGATGTAGGGGATGGCCTCGATGAGGACCGCGGTCACGAGCTCGGGGGCGAGCGCGCTCACGACGTCCTCATGTTCTCGTCGATGTAGCCGTGCCCGAGGTCGGTCGTGAGCACCGCGGCGGCCCCGGAGCCGAGCGCGAGGTCGCAGGTGATCTCGACCCGCTCGCCGCGGAGGTGGGCCGCGACCGCCTCGGCGTCGTGCGCCACGCCGATCCCGCCGCGACAGACGACCGTGCCGCCGTAGGCGACGCTGACGTGGTCGAGGTGGAAGGTGGCACCCGACGCGCCGAGCTCGCTCACGATGCGCCCCCAGTACGGGTCGGCACCGTAGAGCGAGGTCTTCACGAGCAAGCTGGAGGCGACCGCGCGCGCGGCCTGACGGGCTTCCGCGTCGCTCAGCGCCCCGACGACGCGCACCGTCGCGACGCGCGTCGTCCCCTCCGCGTCCTCGGCGAGCTGCGAGGCGAGGTCGGCGCAGGCGGCCTCGAGCGCCTCGGCGAGCTCGCCGAAGGCGGCCCGTCCGGCCTGGCCGGAGGCGAGCGCCACGACCGTGTCGTTCGTCGAGGTGCACCCGTCGACGATGAGCTCGTTGAAGGTGCGCGCCACGGCCTCGCGCAGCGCGCCCGCGAGCGCGTCGGGCTCCGCGACCGCGTCGGTCGTGAGCACGGCGAGCATCGTGGCCATGCGCGGCGCGATCATGCCGGCGCCCTTCGCCATGCCGCCGACCCGGAAGCGCGAGTGCTCGACGAGGGTCTGCTTGGGGTGCGTGTCCGTGGTCATGATGGCCTCCGCAGCGGCGCGGCCGTCCGCTGGCGTAGCCCCGAGGCGGTCGACGAGCCCCGGCACCGCCGCCTCGACGCGCTCGACCGGCAGCTGCCGCCCGATGAGCCCGGTCGAGCACACGAGGACTGCCTCGGGCGCGACGCCGAGCGCCTCGGCGACGGCCACGCAGCTCGCCTCGGCGGCGCGCTGCCCGCTCGCCCCGGTCGCCGCGTTCGCGCACCCGCTGTTGATGAGGACCGCCGCAGCCCTCCCGCCGGTCGCGAGCAGGTGCGCTCGGCTCACGACGACAGGCGCCGCCGCCGCACGATTCGTCGTGAAGGTCGCCGCAGCGGGAACGGCTGCCTCGGCGGCGACGAGGGCGAGGTCCTTCGCGCCACCCTCCTTGATCCCGCACGCGACACCTGCGGCCCGGAACCCCTGCGGCGCGACGACGCTCACGGCGCCATCCCGAGCGCGCTGAGCCCGAGGGTCTCGTCGAGGCCGCAGGCGAGGTTCGCCGCCTGGATCGCCTGCCCGGCACCACCTTTCACCAGGTTGTCGAGGGCTGCGAGGACGAGCACGCGGCCCGTGCGGCGGTCGTAGCGCGCGCTGAGCAGGCAGGTGTTCGCGCCGTAGGCGTCGCGCGTGGCGGGCGGGCGCTCGGCGACCTGGACGAAGGGCTCGCCGGCGTAGGAACGCTCGAGCAGCGCGAGCACCTCGTCCGTCGAGGTCGGCGCGCTCGCCGTCGCGTAGCAGGTGGCGAGGATCCCACGCGTCATCGGCGCGAGGTGCGGCGTGAAGAGCAGCTCGGCCCCGAGCACCTGCTCCATCTCGGGCGTGTGCCGATGGTTGACGAGGCCGTAGGCGCAGAAGCTCTCGTTCGCCGCGGCGTGGTGCGTGGCCGCCGTCAGCGACCGTCCGGCCCCGGAGGTGCCGCTCGCCGCGTCGACGACGATGCCGGCCCGATCGATCGCTCCGGCGCTGAGCAGGGGTGCGAGTGCGAGGCAGGCCGCGGTCGGGTAGCAGCCCGGTGCAGCGACGAGGTCGGCACCTCGCAGCGCCGGCCGGAACAGCTCGGGCAGCCCGTAGACGGCGCGCCCGAGCAGGTCGGGTGCGCCGTGGGTGAACCCGTACCAGCGCTCGTAGGCGGACGCGTCGCGCAGCCGGAAGTCGGCGCCGAGGTCGACGACGCAGCGAACCTCGCCGAGGAGCGGCGGGACGATCGCGTGCGAGCGGCCCGCCGGGACCGCGACGAAGACGACGTCGAGGCCGACGAGGGCGGCGGGGTCGAGGGCCTCGAGGACGCGCCCGGCGTAGGCGGGCGCGAGCCCGGGGTGGAGCTCACCGAGGGGCGCTCCCGCCGAGCTGTCCGCCTGCACGGCCTCGACCTCGAAGGCGGGGTGGCCCGCCAGCAGGCGCAGCAGCTCGCCGCCGAGGTAGCCCGACGCTCCGACGACGCCAGCCTTCATGGAATGATCATACGCGTTTCAGCATCGATATGCGCCCGGGGGTCGATCGGCCGCCTCAGGCGTCCAGCGCGGCACGCAGCTCGGCGACGAACGCCGCTGCGCCCGAGGGGCCGGCCCCCTCGAGGAGGCGTCGCACGAGCGCGGAGCCGACGACGGCGCCGTCGGCCACCTCGCTGATCTCGCGCGCCTGGCCCGGCGTCGAGATGCCGACGCCGACGAGGACGGGCAGGTCCGTGCGCGCCTTGCAGCGCAGCGCCAGCTGCGCCGCCGAGCGCGCCAGCGCCTCGCGCTCGCCGGTGACGCCGAGGAGGCCGACGGCGTAGACGAAGCCGCGCGAGCGCGCGCAGATGCGTGCCAGGCGCTCGTCCGGCGTCGTCGGCGCCGCGAGCAGGACCGTGGCAACACCGGCCTCGTCCGCGACGGCAGCCCACTCGTCGATCTCGTCGACCGGCAGGTCGGGGAGGATGGCGCCGGCGACGCCCGCCTCGGCGAGGGCCTCGGCGCAGCGCCGGTAGCCCATGCGCGCCACGACGTTGGCGTAGGTCATGACGACGAGCGGCACCTCGAGCCCGGCACCGGCCAGCTCGGCGAGGATGGCGCGGGGCGTCGCCCCCGCGGCGAGGGCGAGCTCCGAGGCCCGCTGGATGACCGGGCCGTCCATCACCGGGTCCGAGAACGGGATCCCCACCTCGACGGCGTCCGCCCCGGCCGACGCGACGGCCCGCACGACCTCCAGCCAGTCCCGCCCGAGCCCGCCCGTGACGTACGGCACGAGGAGGCGCCGCCCCGCTCGCCGCCTGGCCCGCAGCGCCCCCTCGAGGCGCCCGGTGGCCACCACGCTCACGAGAGCCGTTCCATGACCTGGGCGACGTCCTTGTCCCCTCGCCCCGAGAGCGTGAGGACGACGGTGGCACCGCTCGGGACCTCGCCGCTCGCCGCGGCCCGCACGAGCCAGGCGAGCGCGTGCGCCGGCTCGAGCGCGGGGATGATGCCCTCCGTGCGCGACAGCAGCTCGAAGGCCTCGAGGACCTCGTCGTCGCCGACCGACACATAGCGGGCGCGGCCGTGGTCGCCGAGGTAGGCGTGCTCGGGACCCACCCCTGGGTAGTCGAGGCCCGCCGAGATCGAGTGCGCCTCGAGCACCTGGCCCGCGTCGTCCTGGAGGAAGCGCGACCGCATGCCGTGGACGATCCCCGGAAGGCCGTGCTCCATCGCCGCGCCGCCGCTGGCCTCGACCCCGACGAGGGCCGCGCCCGTCTCGAGGAAGCCCGCGAAGGTCCCCGCGGCGTTCGAACCGCCGCCGACGCACGCGACGACGAGATCCGGATCGGACCCCGTGAGCGCCCGGCACTGCTGGCGCGCCTCCTCGCCGACGACGCGCTGGAACTCCCGGACCATGTAGGGGTAGGGGTGGGGGCCCACCACCGAGCCGATGCAGTAGTGGGTCGTCTCGACCGACGCGACCCAGTCCCGCAGCGCCTCGTTGATGGCGTCCTTCAGCGTCCTGCTGCCTGCCGCCACGGGGCGCACCTCTGCGCCGAGCAGGCGCATCCGGAAGGCGTTGAGCTCCTGGCGGGCGACGTCGAGCTCGCCCATGTAGATCGTGCACTCGAGGCCGAAGAGCGCGGCAGCCGTCGCCGTCGCCACACCGTGCTGGCCGGCTCCGGTCTCCGCGATGAGACGCTCCTTGCCCATGCGCCGCGCGAGCAGCGCCTGGCCGAGGACGTTGTTGATCTTGTGCGAGCCGGTGTGGGCGAGGTCCTCCCGCTTCGCGAGGACCCGCACGCCCAGCCGCTCCGAGAGCCGCCGGCACTCGGTGAGCGGCGTCGGGCGCCCCGCGTAGCGGGTGAGCAGCTCGTCGAGCTCGGCTCTGAAGCTCGGGTCCGCCCAGGCCTCGCCGAAGGCGGCGTCGAGCTCGATGCACGCTGGCACGAGCGACTCGGGGACGAAGCGTCCCCCGAACTCGCCGAAACGGCCGCGGGCGTCGGGCAGCGCGCTCACCAGTCGTCCCGCCAGTCGTAGGGCCCCGCGCCGGACGGCGCGAGGCGACCGGGCTCGGCGGCGCGCGCCGCCTGGACGAAGGCGCGCACCTTGGCCGCGTCCTTGCGGCCCGGCGCCGACTCGACGCCCGACGAGACGTCGACCCCCCAGGGGTGCACCCGCCGGATCGCCTCGCCGACGTTCTCGGCGGTGAGGCCCCCGGCGAGGATGAGGCGCCGGTGGCGCGGCGCGCCCTCGGCGAGCCGCCAGTCGAAGACCCTTCCCGACCCGGGCGACGGGGTATCGACGAGCACGGCGTGCGCCCCGTAGTCGCCGGCCTCGTCGAGCGCCGCCGAGGTCGCCGGGAAGGCCTTGATCGTGAAGGGCACGTACCGAGCCACGTGGGCGACGTCCTCCTTCGTCTCCTGCCCGTGCAGCTGCGCGCCCTTGAGCCCGGCCTCGCCCACCACCTCGACGACGCGGCTCGCCAGCTCGTCACGGAACACGCCGATCGTGAGGACCGCCGGCGGCAGGCGCCGCACGATGTCCGCGACGGCGGCGACGCTCACCTTGCGGGGGGAGGGGGCGAAGACGAAGCCGAGGGCGTCGGCGCCCATCGCGAGGGCGAGGAGCGCGTCCTCCTCCGAGGTGATCCCGCAGATCTTCACGAACACGCGAGGACCTCCGTCGTGCCGGCGCGCCCGGCGCGCAGCGCCAGCAGCTCGCGGACCGGGTCCTCGGCCCGCACGAGGTGCTCGCCGACGAGGACGGCGTGGTAGCCGGCCGCCGCGAGGCGCTCGACGTCGCTCGGATCCCGGATGCCCGACTCGGCGACGGCGACGACGTCGGGCGGGAGGCAGCGAGCGAGGCGCAGGGCACGCGCCGTGTCGACCTGGAAGGAGCGCAGGTCCCGCTGGTTGACGCCGATCAGCTGGGCCCCGGCCCGCAGCGCGGCCGCGACCTCGCCCTCCTCGTGGACCTCGACGAGCGCGGCGAGCCCGAGGGAGGTGGCGAGGGCGAGGAGCCGGCGCAGCTCCTCTTCCGCCAGGGCAGCGACGATGAGGAGCACGGCGTCGGCTCCCATGGCTCGCGCGTCGTAGACGTCGCCGGGGGCGACGGTGAAGTCCTTGCGCAGGACCGGGAGCGCGACGGCGGCCCGGGCCCGCTGCAGGTCCTCGCGACTGCCACCGAAGTGCGGACCGTCCGTGAGCACCGACAGGCAGGCCGCCCCGCCGCGCGCGTAGGCACGCGCCAGCGCGGCCGGGTCGAGGTCCGGCGCGAGCGCTCCGGCCGAGGGCGAGCGGCGCTTCACCTCGGCGACGACCGCCACCTGCTCGGCGCGGGCCCGCTCGCGAAGCGCCGCCTCGAACGGGCGCGCCGGCGGGAGCCCCGCGACGAGGGCCTCGAGCTCGCCGTCGCGACGCGTGTCCGCCGCGGCGCGCGCCCGGTGGTAGGCCAGGATGGCGTCGAGGTAGGTGGCCACCACCCGAGACTACCTGGCCGGCGGCGGCCGCCTCGGCGCGAGCTGCCGCTTCGCGCGCTCGCGGCGCGCCCGCGCGCGACGCTAGGGGTATGCCAGCAGAGGCGTCACGCCCGGGGGGTCCGCTGCGCCACGGAACCGTCGTCGTCGTGGAGGACGACCGCCACATCGCGGACCTCGTCGACCTGTACCTGCGCAACGCCGGCTTTCGCGTCCTGCTCGCCGGCGACGCGTCGCGAGCCCTCGAGCTCATCGGCCACGAGCGGCCGTCGGCCGTCCTCGTCGACATCGGCCTTCCCGGGCCGATGGACGGCCTCGAGCTGTGCCGAGAGCTGCGCCGCACCTCCGACATCCCCGTCGTCATCATCACCGCGCGCGACGACGAGGTCGACCGGGTGCTCGGTCTCGAGCTCGGCGCCGACGACTACCTGACGAAGCCCTTCTCGCCACGCGAGCTCGTGGCGCGAGTGCGCGCCATCCTGCGGCGTGCCGAGGGCTCGATGGCCCCGCGCGGCCGGCCGCTCGCCGTGGGCGAGGTCCTCGTCGACGTCGTGCGACGCGAGGCGACCGCGCGCGGCGAGCCGGTCACCCTGACCGCTCGGGAGTTCGATCTGCTCGCGCACTTCGCCGAGCACCCCGGCGTCGTCTTCACCCGCCGCCAGCTACTCGACGCGGTGTGGGGCCTCGGCTGGTACGGGGACGAGCGCACGGTCGACGTGCACGTCCGCCAGCTGCGCCGCAAGCTCGGCGACGCCCTCCCGCTCACGACGGTGTGGGGCGTCGGCTACCGGTGCAGCTGACCCCGGCGGTCGAGCGCCGACCCGGGTGACGGTCCTCTGCGGCGATGCGCGCCCGCATCACCCTCGCCTTCGTCGCCATCCTCGCCGTGGCGCTCCTCCTCGCCGGCGCCGTGAGCCTCCTCCTCGTTCGCGCGGCCGCCCGCCGAAGCGCCGAGGCGACGGTCCTGCGCCAGGCCGAGGCGCTCGTCGCCGCGGCGAGCAGGCTGCCGACGGTCTCCAACCCGACGAGCGCGAGCGCCTTCGCCGCGCTCCTCCCCCTCCTCCACTCGATCACGGGCCTGTCCAACCCGGTCGTGCTCGTGCTCCAGCCGAGCGGGCGGTTCGTCGGGGCCCCGCCGCCCGGTCTGCCGAGCGGCCTCGACACGGTCGCGCTCGCCGCCGGCCACCCGGTCGCGGGCACCGTCGGGACCACCGCCTGGGCTGCCGCACCGCTCGTGCGCGAGCCGCGCTCGCTCGGCGGTTCCACGATCGCCCTCTACCTCGCGAGCGCGATCAACTTCTCGTCGTCGAGCGTCTCCTACTTCCTCGTCGCCGGCGGCATCTCCCTCCTCGTCGCCGCTGGCCTCGCGGTGGCGATCAGCGCCCGCATCTCGCGCCGCGTCGTCGCCGCGGCCGGCGCGGCCGAGCGCATCGCCGGGGGCGACCTCGCCGCACGGGTCCCCGGGGAGGGGCGCGACTACCCCGAGCTTCGGGCGCTCCGGTCGTCGATCAATACGATGGCCGCCCACCTCGAGCGCGCCCGGCGCGCCGAGCGCCAGTTCCTCCTCTCCGTCTCGCACGACCTGCGCACGCCGCTCACCTCCATCCGCGGCTACGCCGAGGCGATCGCGGAGGGCGCCGCGACGGACGCCGCCGGCGCGGCAGCGGTGATCGTCACCGAGGCTCGCCGCCTCGAGCGCCTGATCGGCGACCTGCTCGACCTGGCGCGCCTCGACGCCTCCACCTTCTCCCTCGACCTCGTCCCCCTCGACCTGGCCGAGACGGTTGCCTCCGCTGCGGAGGCGCTGCGCTACGAGTTCGACGCCGCGGGCGTCGCCCTCGACGTCGACGTGCCCGAGCTCGCCCTCGGCGTGGCGGACGAGGACCGCCTGCGCCAGGTCGTCGCCAACCTCCTCGAGAACGCCCTCAAGTTCGCGCGGGCCCGCGTCACGGTGACGCTGGCGCGCGCGCCGGGCGACGAGGTCGTCCTCAGGGTCGTCGACGACGGCCCGGGCATCGCCGCCGAGGACCTCCCCCACGTCTTCGAGCGCCACTTCTCCTCGAGCCGCTACCCGGCGCGCGCCGCGGGCAGCGGCCTCGGCCTGACGATCGTCGCCGAGCTCACCGCGGCGATGGGCGGGACGATCGAGGTCACGTCCCCCCTCGGACCGGCGGGCGGGACGGCCATCGCGGTCACCCTCCCCGGCTGCGAGCCGGCCCGCCGGTAGTCCGCGATCCCGCCCCCGCTACAGGGGGAGGTCCCGCACGCTCGCCCGGCCCACCACCGCCTCGGCGCGCACCACCTCGAGCTCGCAGGGGGTCAAGACGGCGCGCCGGAGGTAGGCGAGCCCGATCGCGCCGGCGAGCCGTGGCGAGAAGCTCGCGCTCGTGACCTCCCCGACGACGCGGCCGGCGTCGCGGAGGCCGTCTCCCGGCGCGAGCGCTCCCGCGGGCGCGCCCGGGGCCACGACGCCGACGAGGCGGCGCGCCACGTGCGCTCCCCGGGCGTCGAGGCGGGCGACGAGCTCCTGGCCCGTGTAGCAGCCCTTCGTGAAGCTGACCGCGCGCTCGACGATCCCGGTCTCGTGGGGGATGGTGTCCGGCGTGAGCTCGCGGCCCATGGCCGGCACCCCCGCCTCGATGCGTGCGGCCTCGAAGGCCTGCGGGTCGCCTGCGAGCACCCCCGGGGGGAGCGACACCGTCTCGCCCAGGAGATCCACGCCTCGGTAGCCAGGCCAGTCGACCGCGAGGCGCGCCAGCGAGCCGGCGTGGGTCGCGACGGCGTCGGCGAGCGGGCCGCGCACCTCGACGAGCGCGAGGCGCGTCGGCCGGAGGGTCGCCTTCACGCGAACCTTGAAGCGCGCGAGGCGGTCGTGGACCGCGCCGCCGAAGCCCTCCTCCACCTCGACGACGAACCGGGACCCCTCGAGGCGGACCACCCGGACGAGCGCGTCGACCTTGCCACGCGGCGAGAGCAGGAACGACAGGAGCGACTCGCCCGTGGCGAGGCCGGACAGGTCCTGGCTGCACTGGCCCTGCAGGTAGGAGGCCGCGTCCTCGCCCTCGACCACGACGGCGTCGCGCCCGACGAGGCGAGCTGCCGCCGCCTCGCGGATCGCGGCGTAGGTCTCCTCGAAGCCCGCCGCGCTCAGCGCGCCACCACCCCCGCCTCGCGCCCCGCGTGCACCGTCCCCGGTCGATCGGCTGCCGCGATCCGCGTCGCCTCCGCCACCGCGGCGAGCATCGCCGCGGCCTTGGACTGGCACTCCGCGTCCTCGGCCTTCGGGTCGCTGTCGGCGACGATCCCCGCGCCGGCCTGGACGCACGCCCGCCCGTCGGCCGCGACGACGAGGGTGCGGATGGCGATCGCGGTGTCGAGGTTGCCGGAGAAGTCGAGGTACCCCACCGTCCCGGCGTACGGCCCCCGCTTCGTCGGCTCGAGCTCGTCGATGATCTCCATCGCCCGCACCTTCGGCGCACCCGACACCGTCCCCGCCGGCAGCGTGGCGCGCAGGACGTCGATCGGTCCCTTCCCCGGCGCGAGCTCGCCGGAGACCTGGGAGGTGAGGTGCATGACGTGGCTGTAGCGCTCGAGGGTCATGAGCTCGTCGACGTGCTCGGTCCCGAAGCGCACCACCCGTCCGACGTCGTTGCGGGCCAGGTCGACGAGCATGACGTGCTCGGCCACCTCCTTCGGGTCCTCGGCGAGCTGCGCGGCGAGGAGGCGGTCCTCCGCCTCGGTCGCGCCGCGCGGTCGCGTGCCGGCGATCGGCCGTGACACGACCCGTCCGTCGAGGAGCTTGGCCATCGGCTCGGGCGACGCCCCGACGACCGAGACGCCGCCTTGGCGGAGGAAGAACATGTACGGGCTCGGGTTGACCTGACGCAGCACCCGGTAGACCTCGAAGGGGTCGACCTCGAGGACGACGTCGAAGCGCTGCGACAGCACCACCTGGAAGGCGTCGCCCGCCCGGATGTAGGCCTTCGCGGCCTCGACGGCGCGCTCGTAGGCCTCCGAGGAGACGACCCGACGCACGGCCTCGGGCGCGAGCCGGGCGGAGCGCTCGGGCGGGCTGACGAGCTTCGGTCGCAGCGGGCGCTCGAGGTCGGCGCGCAGCGCGGCGAGGCGCGCTCGGGCCGCCTCGTAGCCGCGGCGCAGCATCGCCTCGCTGGCGCGAGCGCGCTCGGGGAGCACGACGTTCGCGATGAGCACGGCGCGGCTGCGCCAGTGGTCGAAGGCGACCAGGTCGCCGATCACCGACACGACGGCGTCGGGGAAGCCGAGGTCGTCTCGGGGCGGCGGCCCGAGGCGCTCGATCTCGCGCACCACGTCGTAGCCGAGGTAGCCGACGATCCCGCCGTGCAGCGGCGGGAGGCCGTCGTCGCGCGGCGATCGGTAGCGCTCGAGCAGCGCCTCGAGGCAGTCGAGGATCCCCGAGTCGAGCGGGACGGCCGCGGGGACCTGCCCCGAGGCCACCTCGACGTGCCGACCTCGCGCGACGAGCGTGGCGAGCGGCGCGCGCCCGAGGAAGGAGAAGCGACCGAGGCGCCCCGCGTGCTCGACCGACTCGAGGAGGAAGCCCTCGCCACCGCCGACCACCTGGGCGAACGCCCCGACGGGCGTCAGCTCGTCGGCGACGAGCTCCTCGTGGACGGGGACGACGGTGTGCGCGCCGGCCTGCTCGCAGAAGCGTTCGAACCCTGAGATCGCCATCGGACTAGGCGGGCGCGAGGAAGCGGTGGAAGCAGGTCCGCTCGCCCGTGTGGCAGGCGCCCGTCCCCTCCTGGTCGACCTGCACGAGCAGCGCGTCGCCGTCGCAGTCGTAGGCGACCGACCGTACCCGCTGGCGGTTCCCCGAGGTCTCCCCCTTGCACCACAGCGTCGAGCGCGAGCGGGACCAGAACCACGTGCGGCCGCTCTCCAGCGTGCGTCGCAGCGCCTCCTCGTTCATGTACGCCACCATGAGGACCTCGCCGGTCCCGGCCTCCTGCACGACGGCGACGACGAGGCCCGCGGCGTCGAAGCGCACGGCGTCGAGGCCGCTCGCCGGTGCCTGCTCCTGCTGGGGGGCCTCCGTCACAGGTACAGCCCCGTGCCGCCGTCCATGCGCGTGCTGGCGACGGCGTGGATGTCCCGTTCGCGCAGGATCAGGTACTCCTCGCCCTGCACCTCGACCTCGAAGCACTCCTCGGGGTTGAAGAGCACCTTGTCACCGGGCTTGATGGACCGGACGTGCGGGCCCACCCCCGCGACGCCGGCCCAGGCGAGCCGGCGCGCCACGTGCGCGGTGGCGGGGATGAGGATGCCGGCGCGTGAGCGGCGCTCGCCCTCGCTCTGGGGCACGTGCACGAGGACGCGATCGTTCAGCATCGTGATCGCCTCCTTGGCGTCGACGCCGTCGCGCTCGCTGCGTCCCTCCGCGCTCACTGCCTTGACGGTACTCCCCCGCCGGCCCCTCCCGGTACGGGCTCGGCCGGGCGCACGCGCACCCCCCGCTGCGCGAGGAAGGCCTTCACCTCGCCGACCCGCAGGGTGCCGTAGTGGAACACCGAGGCCGCGAGGAGCGCGTCGGCACCCGCCGCGGCCCCCTCGGCGAAGTGCTCGAGCCGCCCCACGCCGCCCGAGGCGACGACCGGGACGTCGACCGCGCCGCTCACCGCGGCGACGAGCTCGAGGTCGTAGCCCGCCTCCGTACCGTCCCGGTCCATCGAGGTCAGCAGGATCTCGCCAGCGCCGAGGCGACTGGCGAGCACCGCCCAGGTGGTCGCGTCGAGGCCCGTGGGTCGCCGCCCGCCGTGGGTGTACACCTCGAACCCGCCGGGGCGGCGGCGCGCGTCGATCGCGACGACGATGCACTGGGCGCCGAAGACCGCGGCGAGCTCCGAGACGAGGCGCGGCCGGGCGATGGCCGCCGAGTTGAGCGCGACCTTGTCCGCGCCGGCGCGCAGCAGGGCGGTGGCGTCCTCGAGGGAGCGCACGCCGCCGCCGACGGTGAGGGGGATGAAGACCTCGTCGGCCGTGCGCGCGACGACGTCGACCATCGTCGAGCGCCCGTCGCTCGAGGCGGTGATGTCGAGGAAGACGAGCTCGTCCGCCCCCTCCTCGTCGTAGCGGCGAGCGAGCTCGACCGGGTCGCCCGCGTCCCGGATCCCGACGAAGTTCACGCCCTTCACGACGCGCCCGGCGTCGACGTCGAGGCAGGGCACGACCCTCACGCTCCGCACGCCGCCACCGCCTCGGCCACCGAGATCGCGCCGGTGAGGATGGCCCGCCCGACGATCGCTCCCGCCAGGCCACGCCCCCCCGCCCGCAGTGCAGCGAGGGCCTCGAGATCCGCGCGGGTCGCGATGCCGCCGGACGCGACGATCGGCAGCTCGCTCAGCGCGAGGGCGAGCCGGTAGCCCTCGAGGTCGGGGCCGCCGAGCGTGCCGTCCCGGGTGATGTCGGTCACGACCACCGCCCCGAGCGGCGCCGCGGCGAAGGCGGCGAGGGCCTCCTCGAGGGTCGTGGTCGTCGGCGTCTCCCACCCGTGCACGGCGAGCTCGCGCCGCCCGTCGCGGCGCCGGTGGTCGAGGCCGACGGCGATCCGCCCCGGCCAGCGCCGTGCGAGGTCCCAGACGAGCGCCGGGTCCTCGAGCGCGGCGCTCCCGAGCACCACCCGCCAGGCCCCGCCGCCGAGCAGCTCGGCCACGTCCCTGCGGCGACGTGCGCCGCCCGCGACCTGGACCGGCACCCCTGCCCGCGCGACGATCGCCTGCACGACCTCGCGGTTCACCGGCTCGCCGGTGCGGGCCGCGTCGAGGTCGACGACGTGCAGCGCCCGGGCGCCGGCGGCGACGAGGTCGAGCGCCCGCTCCAGCGGGTCGCCGAAGACCGTCTCGCGCGCGAACTCGCCCTGCTGCAGCCGCACCGCGCGGCCGCCGCGGATGTCGATCGCCGGCAGGCAGTCCATCGATCGCCGCTAGGCGCCGCACGCGGCGACGAAGGCCGCGAGGAGCGCGAGCCCGGCCCTGCCGGACTTCTCGGGGTGGAACTGGGTGCCCCACAGCATCCCGTCCTCGATCGCGGCGACGACCTCGCCGCCGTACTCGCACGTGCCCGCCACGGCCGCCGCCGCGCGTCCCTCGGGGACGGGGGCGTAGGAGTGCACGAAGTAGAACCACGGCGGCGACGCGAACGGCCGGAACATCGCGGGGGACGTCCCCGGCGCCACGACGACCTCGTTCCACTGCATCTGGGGCAGCTTCTCGCGCCCGTCGAGCCGCCGGACGACCCCCTCGAGGAGGCCGAGGCCGGGGGTGGCCGGGCTCTCCTCGGAGCCTTCGAAGAGGAGCTGGAAGCCGACGCACACGCCGAGGAAGGGCCGTCCGGACCCGACGGCGTGCCGGACGGCCGCGTCGAGGCCGCTGCGCCGCATCGCCGCGGCGCAGGCACCGAAGTCCCCCACCCCGGGCAGGACCACGCCGGCCGCTCCCTCGACCTCCTCCGGGGTCGTGACGAGGCGCGCCGGCGCGCCGAGGTGGACGAGGGCCTTGTGGGCCGAGCGGAGGTTGCCGATGCCGTAGTCGAGCACGGCGATCACGGCGAGAGCACCCCCTTCGTCGACGGCACGTCCTCCCCCTCGAGGGCGACGGCGTCGCGCAGCGCCCGCGCGACCCCCTTGAAGCTCGCCTCGAGGATGTGGTGCGCGTTGCGCCCGTGGCGCAGGCCGAGGTGCAGCGTGACGCCCGCCGCCGTGACGAAGGCGCGCCAGAACTCCTCGGCGAGCTGGGGCTCGAAGCCCGGCGAGCCGAGCGGCGCGGCGTCGGGGGGGACGGGCACGTCGTAGCGGAGGTACGGCCGCCCCGACACGTCGAGCGCCACGTCGACGAGGGCCTCGTCGAGGGGCACCGAGATCGACGCGAAGCGCCGGATGCCGGCCTTCGCGCCGAGCGCGCGCCCGACGGCGGTCCCGAGGGCGATCCCGGTGTCCTCCACGCTGTGGTGGGCGTCGACCTCGAGGTCGCCACGCGCCTCGACGCGCAGGTCGAAGCCGGCGTGGCGCGCGAGCTGGCTCAGCATGTGGTCGAAGAACGGCAGACCGGTGCGGACCTCGGCGCGCCCGGAACCGTCGAGCACAACCTCGGCTCGCACCTCGGTCTCCTTCGTCGCACGCTGCTCGGACCCTCGTCGGGCCGCCTGCGCCGCGCCTCGATCCACCGCCCGGACCTCCTCCTCGCCCACGTAAGCCTCCCAGATCCGCGGGGCGCGGCACGTTCAGGCGAGCGCGGCCGCGAGCCCCGCGAGGAACGCGTCGTTCTCGGCCGGCGTGCCGACCGTGACGCGCAGGAAGCCCGCGAGCCGGGGCCAGCTCGAGACGTCGCGCACGAGGATCGACCGGTCCACGAGGGCCTGCCAGACGCTGCGGGCGTCCCGGTCGCGCACCCGGAAGAGGATGAAGTTGGCGTCCGACGGCACCACCTCGAGCCCGAGGTCGACGAGCCTCGCGGCGAGCCTGCCGCGCTCGTCGACGAGCCGGGCGACGCGCGCGTGCATCTCCTGCTCGAAGTCGAGCGCCAGCCGGCCGGCGACCTGCTTGACGGCGTCGAGGTGGTACGGGAGGGCCACCTGCTCCAAGGCGGCCACGACCGACTCGTCGGCGAGCGCGTAGCCGAGGCGGAGCCCGGCGAGGGACCAGGTCTTCGAGAACGTGCGCACCACGACGAGGTGCGGGTTCGATGCGAGCAGGTCGACCGCCGACCAGGGCGCGAACTGACCGTAGGCCTCGTCGACGACGACGAGGCCCGGTGCCGCGGCGAGCGCCGCCTCCACGGTCGCGCGCGGCTCCAGGCGGCCGGTCGGATTGTTCGGCGAGCAGAGGAAGGTGACCGCCGGGGCCGGCTCGGCCCCGAGGACCCGGGCGAGCTCCCGCTCGGTGACGAGGAAGTCCTCCCCTCGCTCCCCCGTCGCGAGGGCGGTCCCCGTGATGCGGGCGATGTGCGAGTGCAGGGCGTAGGTCGGCTCGAAGACGGCCGCGCAGCGCCCGGCGCCCGCGTACGCGAGGAGGATCGACTGGATCACCTCGTTCGAGCCGTTGGCGCAGAAGACCTGTCCTGGCTCGAGACCGTGCGCAGCTGCCAGCCGGGCGCGCAGGGCGCGCGCGCCTCGGTCCGGGTACCGGTGGAGCTCGAGGCGCCCGAGCTCGGCCGCGAGCGCCGCGACGAAGGCTCGCGGCGGCGGCTCGGGCGCCTCGTTCGTGTTCAGGCGCACCGCCACCTCGAGCTGGGGCGAGTGGTACCCGGGCAGCAGGGCGAGGTCCGGGCGCGGAGCGCCGCGTCGGGTCTCGCTCAACGAGCACCCCAGGTCGCCCTGCCCGCGCGCAGGCGGACCGACTCGGCGTGCGCGGGCAGCCCCTCGGCCGTGGCGAGCGCGGCGACGTGGCGCCACGCACCCTCCATCCCCTCCGTCGAGACCTCGATCACGTGGGCGCGCCGCACGAAGTCCTCCACCCCGAGCGCGCTCGCGAAGCGCGCCGTCGCGAAGGTGGGCAGCACGTGGCTCGGCCCGGCGAGGTAGTCGCCGATCGAGGCCGGCGCGAGCGGGCCGAGGAAGACGGCCCCCGCGTGGCGCACGAGCGGCACGAGGGCCTCCGGGTCGGCCGTCAGCAGCTCGAGGTGCTCCGGCGCGATCGCGTTCGCCACGGCGAGCGCCTCCTCCGGGCCGTCGACGAGGACGGCGTAGCCCCCCTGGGCGAGGGTGGCGCTCGTCTCCTCGCCACGCGGCGAGGCGGCGACGAGGCGGGCGACGGCGTCGCGCACGGCTGCCGCCACCGCCGGCGACCAGGTGACGAGCCACGCCAGCCCGTCGGGACCGTGCTCTGCCTGCACGACGAGGTCGATCGCCGCGTAGTCGACCGGCGTCGATGCGTCCGCCACGACGACGACCTCCGAGGGACCGGCGAAGGCGGCGGGCACGCCGACCACCCCGCGTACCTCCCGCTGCGCGATCGAGACCCAGCGCGACCCCGGACCGACGACGACGTCGACCTTCGCGATCGACTCCGTGCCGTACGCCATCGCCCCGATGGCCTGGGCGCCGCCGACACGGTAGACCTCGTCGACGCCCGCGATCGCGGCGGCGGCGAGCAGCTCGTCCGCGACGCTGCCGTCGGGCGAGGGGGGCACGCAGCACGCGATGGCGCCCACGCCCGCGACTCTCGCCGGCACCGCGGTCATGAGCACGCTCGAGGGGTACTTCGCCCGGCCGCCCGGCGCGTAGACGCCGACGCGCTCGACGGGCAGGTCGAGCCGCCGGACCGTGATGCCGGCGCGGCGGAACGGGGGCGGCGGCGACGGCCGGTGCTCGTGGAAGGAGGCCACGGCGTCGCGCGCCGCTTCGAGCGCGAGGCGGAGGTCCGGGTCGATCCGGGACGGCGCCGCGGCGACGGCGGCGTCGTCGACGCGCAGCTCGTCGAGGCGCACGCCGTCGAAGGCGAGCGTGTACTCGCGCAGCGCGGCGTCACCGCGCGCCCGCACGCCGGCGAGGATCTCGCGCACCGCGGCCACCGGCTCCGCCCCGCCGAGGTCCGGACGCGGCAGCTCGATGGCCGATCCGGGTGGCCTGCCCCGCAGGTCCAGCGTGCGCAGCATGGCCGGCAGCGTAGCGAAGGCGAGCGGCGCGCCCGGCCCGAGCTCGGCAAGGATGGTGGCGTGGCGACCGACCGCTCCGAGCTCTCCTCCCTCGCTGCCCTCCTCGACCAGGTCACGACGAGGATCGCGGCCATCGCGCAGGACGCGGCCGGCCGCCGGGACGACAGCCTCGCGGGGGAGCTCTTCGTCATCGAGCGCTCCCTCTCGGCGGCCGGCCGCCGCCTCGAGCGCCTCGTCAGCCCGAGACGCTGACGCGCCGGGCGGCGGGAGGGGGTCGCGGGTCGACCCGGCCGGCCGACGGGCACAGGTCCGCCAGGACGCACGCGTCGCAGCGAGGGCGCCGCGCGCTGCAGACGCGCCGGCCGTGGAGGATGAGCCGGAGGCTGAAGGCGCCCCACTGCGCCTCCGGCAGCAGGCCGCACAGGTCGGACTCGATGCGCTCGGGGTCCTCCGACGTCGTGAGCCCGAGCCGGCGTGCCAGCCTCCTGACGTGCGTGTCGACGGGCAGGCCGGGCAGGCCGAAGGCGACCGACCGCACGACGTTGCCGGTCTTGCGCCCGACGCCCGGCAGCGTGACGAGGTCGGCGAGGTCGGTCGGCACCTCGCCCCCGAAGCGCTCGACGAGGCCGCGCGCCATGCCGGTGAGGCTCGCCGCCTTCGCCCGGTAGAAGCCCGTCGGCCGGATGATCGCCTCGAGCGCCTCGGGCGGCGCGCCGGCGAGGTCAGCCGGCTCGGGGTAGCGAGCGAGCAGCTCGGGGAGGACTGCGTTCACCCGCTCATCCGTGCACTGCGCCGAGAGGATCGTCGCGACGAGCAGCTCGTAGGCGTTCGCGTGGCGCAGGGCGCACAGCTGCGTCGCGCTGCCCGGGTACTCCTTCTCCAGCCGAGCGGCGATCTCGAGCGCGCGCCGCTCGAGCGAGCCGGGGGACGCCACCTCCACAGCCTACGGCCGCTCGCCCACGTCGCGCTCGTGCCTAGCCTCTTGCCATGCACCACGTCGAGGTGAAGCGCCGGATGGGCGAGGACGATCTCGCGGCGATCGCCGCCCTGGCGAACGCGGCCGAGCGGTTCGACCACCACGCCGCCCTCGGCGAGCACAAGTGGCTCGACCTCGTCCACGGCGGGCGCGAGGGCTTCGCGGGATTCGTCGCGCGCGAGCAGGACCACGGCCAGCTCGTCGGCTACGCCCAGCTCTCCCGAGGCACGGCCACCTGGGGGCTCGAGGTGGTCGTCCACCCCGCCTGGCGGGACCCGAAGGGCGAGGTCCAGCGCGCCCTCGTCGCGGAGGCGCTCGCCGAGGTCGCGCGGCAGGGGGGCGGCCACGTCCACCTGTGGGTCCCCAAGCCCACCGAGGCCGACGACCTCGTCGCGGCCGAGCTCGGGCTCGCGCGGGGCCGGGAGCTCCTCCAGCTGCGACGGCGCCTCCCCCTCGAGGGAGCCATCGCCGCGATCCCCCCCGTCGCGACCCGGCCCTTCCGGCCCGGCGTGGACGACGTCGCGTGGCTGGCGCTGAACAACCGCGCCTTTCGCGCCCACCCCGAGCAGGGTGCCTGGGACGCGTCGACCCTGGCACGCCGCATGGCCCAGCCCTGGTTCGACCCCGCCGGCTTCCTGCTGCACGAGGAGGCGGGCGAGCTCGTCGCCTTCTGCTGGACCAAGGTGCACCCGGGCGACCCCCCGGCAGGGGAGATCTACGTGATCGGCGTCGACCCCGCACACGCCGGCCGCGGCCTGGGCACCGGCGTGCTTCGCGCCGGACTCGCCCACCTCGAGGCGCTCGGCCTCCCCCAGGCGATGCTCTACGTCGACGCCGACAACGTCGCCGCGCTCGGCCTCTACCGCCGGTTCGGGTTCCGCGTCCACCACCACGACCGGGCCTACGTCGTCGACGTGGCGCGGGGACCGTGAGCCGCTACGACCTCGACGAGCGGGAGCTCGCTCGCCTCCTCGACGGCGAGCCGCCCTATCGCGTCGCCCAGGTCGTCCACGGCCTGTACCGGCGACTTGCCGAGCCGGCCGAGCTCACCGACCTCCCGAAGTCGCTGCGCGCTCGCCTCGCGGCGGCACCCGAGCTCGCTCCCGCGCTGGCCGTCGTGCGCGAGGCTCGCGCCGAGGGTGGCCAGACGCTCAAGTGGCTCTTCTCGCTCGCCGACGGCGCCCGGATCGAGACGGTGCTCCTCCACGCGCCGTCGCGTTCCACGGTCTGCGTCTCGTCCCAGGCGGGCTGCGCCATGGCGTGCACCTTCTGCGCGACCGGCCAGGCCGGCTACGAGCGCCAGCTGACGGCAGGCGAGATCCTCGAGCAGATCGTCCGCGCCGCCCGAGCGGCCGCCGCGGGAGGCAGGCGCCTCGACCACGTCGTCTTCATGGGGATGGGCGAGCCGCTCGCCAACTTCGATGCCGTCTGGGACGCGACGAGCCGCGCCGTCCGGCACCTCGGCCTCAGCGCGCGCCACATCACGATCTCGACCGTGGGTGTCGTCCCGGGCATCCGACGTCTCGCCGAGGCGGCGCTGCCCGTCAACCTCGCCGTGTCCCTCCACGCCGCGAACGACGAGCTTCGCGACCGGCTCGTGCCTCTGAACCGGCGCTACCCGCTCGCCGCGCTGCGAGCTGCCTGCGAGGAGTACCTCGCTCGGCGCAGGCGGCGGATCTCCTTCGAGTGGGCGCTCATCGACGGCGTCAACGACGCTGGGGCGGACGCCGCGCAGCTCGCGCGCCTCGCGGGGCCGCTGCGCGCCCACGTCAACCTGATCCCGTTGAACCCGACCGCCTCGGGCGCGGCCGGCGGCCTCGCCCCGAGCCCGCCCGCTCGGGTGCGGGCCTTTCGCCGCGCCCTCGAGGAACTCGGCGTCAACGCGACCATCCGGCGCACGCGCGGCCGCGAGATCGATGCGGCGTGCGGGCAGCTCGCTGCCCGCGCGCCGACGCCGCGTCGCGATGCGCCCGGCGCGCGCACGGGCGGGAGGTCACGCCCCGCTCGCACCGAAGCGTCCGGGTGACGCGTCACCCGGAGGCCCAGCCGAGCGCTCGTCCCTCGGGACCCGCCCGAGCCACCGACGCCGAGCGCTCTCGCCGGGGAGGCCGCGAGGCGGCCTCCCGTGCGCTCCGGTCAGGCGACCCGTCGCAGCTCGGTCCGCTCGAGCTGCTCGGCCTGGTCGTCGAACTTCCGGTGCAGCCCGAAGAAGAACCCGAGCAGCGAGTAGGCGAGCAGGGCAGCGCCGCCGAGCGCGACGCCCGTCAGCGTGACGCCGACCCACGCGTAGCGCAGGTGTGCGATGTCCCAGCCCGTCCACATGTTGAAGTTCGCGAGCCAAGCCAGGGCCACGCCCCAGCCGCCGGCGACGAACGCACGGCCCTCGCGTACCCGGCGGTAGAGGCGCTCGCCGAGCATCGTCAGGGCCATGACGCCGAAGGCGAGGAACAGGAATCCTGCGAAGAAGTGCATAGCCCTCCTTCCTGCAGAGCCAGTTCGTCCAACTGACCTACCTGCATGGTACCGAGCGGTTGCCGAGAACCGATCGGACGCGCCGGCCCCGCCACCGGCGTCGCGACGGTCGGCGCTGCCGACGCCCGCGCTCGCGACCGGCCAGTGCCCGCGCCGGCGCGCCGGCGCCGCTCGGGTGCTTGACCGGCACGCGCCGGTACGCGACGGTCGGGCGATGCACGCCGTCCACGGCCGCGCCGCGCCACGGCGCGAGCGCTCGGCGCCCGCAGGCTGCACGGCGCCGGTCACGCCTGCCGTGCCCTACTCGGTGCGCGTCAGCCCGCGGGCCAAGCACGTGCGCCTCACCCTGAGCCCGCACGACGGCCTCACGGTCGTCCTCCCGCGAGGCGTCGATCCCACGACGGCCCCCGGGGCGATCGAGAGCCGGCTCGCCTGGCTGCGCCGAGCGCAGGCTCGCCTCGGGCTCGACGACGCCGCGCTGCGCGAGCTGCAGGTGCGCCACGAGCGGCCCACGCAGCTGGCGCTGCGCGCCCTCGGCGAGACCGTCGTGATCGAGTACGCGACCCCGTCGCACCGAGCCGCGCAGGCTCGCTGCATCGGGCACGGGCCCGGGCGCCTGCTGGTCACCGGGCGCAGCGCCGACCCGGACGCCATCGCGGCTGCGCTGCGCCGCTACCTCGCGCGCCGCGCCCGCGCTGCGCTCGAACCCTGGCTCCGCCGGCTCGCGGCGGCACGCGACATCGCGGTGCCGGCGGTGGTCGTGCGCGCCCAGCGGACCCGGTGGGCCAGCTGCTCGGCGCGCGGGGTCATCAGCCTCAACCGCAACCTGCTCTTCCTGCCGGAACCGCTGGTCACCTGCGTCTTGCTCCACGAGCTGTGCCACCGTCTCGAGCTCAACCACTCCCCGCGCTTCTGGCGCCTGCTCGCCGAGCAGGTGCCCGATCTCGCCGAGCGCGACGCCGAGCTCGCCACCGCCTGGAAGCTCGTCCCGCGCTGGGCGCGCTGACCGTGCCCCGGCGCGCGCGCCGGTGCCGGGAGCTGGCAGACTGAGGTAATGGCACGTGCTCATCCGGTCGAGCGGCGGTGGTTCCCGACCGGCGCCCCCCAGACCCTCCAGATCGCCGCGGCGCTCCTCTACTGGAACGCCGCGCTCGGTCTCATCCTCGGGATCGCCGGCGGCGGCGTGGCGGAGGTCCTCCTCGTCGTCGTCGATGCCGCGGGCGCCTTCGGGATCGCCAACGCGCGCAGGTGGGGCTACTACCTGGCGCTCCTCGGCGCCGTCGTGCCGATCGTGCTCCTCGTCGCGTTCGGTGCCCTCCTGTCGAGCGGCATCCTGAGCCTCCTGTTCGAGGTGGCCCTCGTCGCCCTGCTCCTGCATCCCCAGAGCCGCTCCTACTACAAGACCTGGTTCCGCTGAGCAAGCGAGCGGTGACCGATCCTCCGGCTGCCGCCTCGCCACCGGGCAACCTCCCCACCGGCGACGAGAAGGCTGCGATGGTGGCCGCGCTCTTCGACACCATCGCCCCCCGCTACGACCTCCTCAACCGCCTCATGAGCCTCGGGATGGACAGCGGGTGGCGCCGGCGCGCACTCGACGAGCTGGGCCTCGCGCCGGGGGCGCTCGTCCTCGACCTCGCCTGCGGGACCGGCGACCTCGCGCGCGAGCTGGCGCGCCGGCACTACCGGGCCGTCGGCGCGGACCTCTCCGCCGCGATGCTCGCCGCCGCCGGGGCCCTCGGCGTGCCGCTCGTACGGGCGGACGCGGCGGCGCTGCCCCTGCCGACCGGCCGGTTCGACGGCGTGGTGAGCGGCTTCTCCGTGCGGAACTTCGCGGCGCTCGAGGCGGTCCTCGCCGAGGCGGCGCGCGTCCTGCGGCCGGGCGGGCGCCTCGTCCTGCTCGAGGTCGACGTGCCGCGCTCGGCGCCGCTCCGGCTCGCGCACGGCCTCTGGATGGCCTGGGTGGTGCCAGCCCTCGGCGCGCTCTTGTCCGACGCCGCCGCCTACCGCTACCTCCCCCGCTCCCTCGCCTACCTGCCTGCTCCCGAGGTCCTCGCCGCCCGCCTCGAGTCCGCCGGCTTCACGGACGTCGCCCGGCGCCGCCTGGCCGGCGGCCTCGCCCAGGTGGTACGGGCGACGCGCGCCGGTCCGGCCCTGCTCGCCGACCCACGGCCGTGAGCTCGCCGGCGCGTCTCGTGCGCGGCGGCGAGCGCAGCGAGATCCCCCCCGGCGCGCTCAGGTGGTACGCGGGCGAGGTCGAGGAGGACGCGCTCGCGCCGGCCCGTGCGCACGCCTACGCGACGGGCCGGGTGCTCGAGGGCGAGTGGCTCTCGGTGCTCACCTGGGGCGAGGCGGCGCGCCTCGAGCTTCGCGCCGGCCTCGCCCGACCCGGCGCCGCACGCAGCGCCGTCGAGCTCCTCGCCGCCATCCCGGGCGCTCCCGGCGGCCTCGGCGAGCGCAGCGGCGGGCCGATCGCGCTCGGGGCGCTGCCCTTCAGCGGCGAGGCCCCGGGCGAGCTCGTCCTCCCCGCTGTCGCCCTGGTCGCGCGCGCCGGGGCGGCGCCGTTCGCGATCGTCGTCGCACCGCCGGACGCGCTCGGCGAGGCGCGTGCGCGCTTCCCCCTCGCCCCGGGCGCCGCGCCGCCCTCGGTACCGGACGCCAACGAGGCGCCGGACGCCTTCCGTCTCGCCTCGGCTCGTCCCCACGCCGACTTCCGTCGTCGCGTCCTCGAGGCCGTCCGGGCGGTCGAAGCCGGGGAGCTCGCCAAGGTGGTTCTCGCCCGCGAGGTCGTCGTACGGGCCAACCGGCCCTTCCGCCAGGCCGCGCTCCTCGAGCGCCTCCGAGCGCTCCACCCCTCCTGCCTGGGCTTCGCCGTCGACGGCTTCGTGGGGGCGAGTCCCGAGCTGCTCTGCCGCGTCGACGGCGCGACGGTGACCTCGCAGCCCCTCGCGGGGACGACGCCGCGAAGCGGCGACCCCGACGAGGACGCACGCCTCGCTCGGGCCCTCCGGGACTCGGCCAAGGAGCGTCGCGAGCACGCCTTCGTGGTCGAGGCCATCGCCGCCGGCCTGGCGCCGTTCTGCCGCACGGTTCGAGCCGAGGAGCGTCCGCACCTGCTCGAGCTGCGCAACGTCGCCCACCTCGCGACGCGCGTCGAGGGCGAGCTGGCGAGCAGCCCGCGCCCGAGCGCGCTCGAGATCGCCGCCGCGCTCCACCCGACGCCCGCGGTCGGCGGCACGCCGCGCGACGCCGCGCTCGAGTACCTCGCGAAGCACGAGGACCTCGAGCGCGATCGGTTCGCCGGGCCCGTCGGCTTCGTCCAGGCGTCCGGCGACGGGGAGTTCTGGATCGGCATCCGCTCCGCGCTCGTGCGAGGCACGACGGCTCGCCTGTTCGCCGGCGTCGGCATCGTCGCCGGTTCCGACCCCGACGCCGAGCTCGCCGAGACGCAGCTCAAGCTGCAGGCGCTCCTCGCCGTCGCCGTGCGCCCCTAATGGGAGCGGAACGGCCTCCGGTGGGAGGCTGGTCTCCGAGCCACCTGGCGGTGAGCACTGCGTGCTCCCGAGCTTCGAGCTCTACTGCTAGAGCGTGCCCCGCCAGGCGGTGAGGAGTTGGACGGCTGGTGGGGTGTCGTGCCTCGAGCACTGATCCATTAGGTCGCCGCATCACTCCTCGGGCTCGTCGATGGTCGAGAGAGAGGAGGAGCGGTGCTCTTTGTCGGAGTGGACTGGGCCGAGGACCACCACGAGTGCTGCGTGCTCGCCGAGGACGGAGCGGTGCTCGCCAAGCGCCGGGTCGCCGACAGCGTGGTCGGGATCTCGGAGCTCCACGAGCTCGTCGCCGAGCACGCTGCAGACGAGGAGGAGATCGTGGTCGGCATCGAGACCGACCGCGGCCTGCTCGTGAACGCGCTGGTCGCTGCCGGCTATCAGCTCTATGCGATCAACCCGATGGCGGCTGCCCGCTATCGCGAGCGTCACGCCGTCTCGGGCGCGAAGTCCGACGCCGGCGATGCGAAGATGCTCGCCGACCTGGTCAGGACGGACCGCCACAACCACCGCCCGATCGCCGGGGACTCCGAGCTCGCCGAGGCCGTGAAGCTGCTGGCGCGGGCGCACCAGTCGGCGATCTGGGGCCGCCAGCGTCAGGTGAACGCGCTCCGCAGCGCGCTGCGCGAGTACTACCCCGGTGCACTCGTCGCCTTCGGCACCGACCTGTCGAGCCGAGACGCGCTGGCGGTGCTCGAGATCGCTCCGACCCCCGAGCTCGGACGCCAGCTGTCGCGCTCGAAGATCGCCGCAGCACTGCGCAGAGGCGGCAGGACGCGCAACCTCGAGCGTCGCGCCGCAGCGATCCAAGCGGCGCTGCGGGCCGAGCACCTCGAAGCTCCGGCGACGCTCACCATGGCCTCTGGCACGATCGCCCGCTCGGCCGTCGCCCTCATCAAGGCGTTCAACGCTGAGATCGACGCCCTCGAGCACGCGCTGTCAGAGCATTTTGACAAGCACCCGGACGCCAAGGTCGTCCGCTCCCAGCCAGGACTCGGGACGGTCCTCGGCGCCCGGGTGCTCGGCGAGTTCGGTGATGACCGGACTCGGTTCGCCAGCGCCAAGTCTCGCAAGAACTACGCCGCCACGTCGCCGATCACCAAGGCGTCTGGCCGCAGCTTCGTCGTCCTCGCGCGCCATGCGAAGAACCGACGCCTTGCCAGCGCGTGCGACCAGTGGGCGTTCTGCGCCCTCACCCACTCGCCCGGAGCCCGCGCCTACTACGACAAGCTCCGCAGACGCGGCAAGGGCCATCGCCAAGCGCTCCGCCAGCTCGGCAATCGCCTCGTCGGCATCTTGCACCACTGCCTCGAGCACGGTGAGCTCTACGACGAGAGCCGTGCGTGGCCACCCTCCATCGCGGCGGCCGCTTGACGGCTTCGGGCCGTGGGGTGTCTAGGAGGGATTGGCGAGACTCATCGCCGCTGGTGGGCGCGCTGATCGTTTCGGTGAGTGCAAGGCGACGCTCGCCTCCCTGGCTCGCTGTGCGCACGCGCTCAGCTCAGCTGTCCGGAACCCTCCGGAGCGCTGTCCGGACTCCTCCGGATTCGGTATCCGCTTTCGGCAGGATCGCGCACCGTGGTCGACCAGGCGCTCGACATCGACACGTCGAAGGAGCTGAACCGGGGAGACTTCCAACCTCGGACTGTTGCAGGCCGGCTGTCCAGTTCGTCTGCAAGGAGATCGAGCTCTCTGAGCTGTGATTGCCGGAACGAGCAACTACGATTCGCGCGTGTTCTCGTACTGCGTGCAGCGTGAGTCAGGGGGTCGGCGCCTTTGACGGAAGTGACGCTTCGCCGGCGGTCCGGCTTCCCGCCCCTGCCATCGCCGCGGCCGGAGGGCGCGCCTGCGGCCTTTCATGTGATGGCCAAGCCCACAGGGGCAATCTGCAATCTCGACTGCAGCTATTGCTTTTATCTCGAGAAGGAGGCGCTCTACCCCGGCGCACGCTTTCGCATGCAAGAAGACACCATGGAGGCGTACGTCCGCCAGGTACTCGAGTCCCAGAATGGTCCGCGAGTGACGATTGCCTGGCAGGGCGGCGAGCCAACGCTGATGGGGCTTGCGTTCTTCCGCCGAATGGTCGAAACCGTCGAGCGTTACCGTCGCCCAGGGCAGCGGATTCAGCACACGTTGCAGACCAACGCTACCCTTCTCAACGAAGACTGGGCAATCTTCCTCGCCGAGCACGGATTCCTGGTCGGCGTCAGCATTGACGGTCCACCGGATCTACACGACCGCTTTCGGGTCGATAAGCGCGGCAAGCCGACTTCGAATCGTGTCCTCGCAGGCCTCTTGGCGCTTCGTCGCCACGACGTCGAATACAATGTACTCTGCACCGTGCATGCCGGCAATGTCGGTGAGCCACTGCGGGTCTATCGATACCTTCGCGATGAGTGCGGAGCGCTCGTCATCCAATTCATCCCGATCGTCGAGCACCGGCCGACGGCAGCAGACGGAAGCGCTGTGAGCGAGCGCAGCGTCTCGCCGATTGCCTGGGGGGACTTCCTGATTGCAGTCTTCGACGAGTGGGTCGGTCGTGACGTCGGCGACGTCTTCGTCCAGACATTCGATGCCATACTCGGACCTGTTCTCGGCTTACCGGCTGGGCTCTGCGTGTTTGCCGAGACCTGTGGCGCCGCCGTCGCCCTTGAGCACAACGGCGACGTCTATTCCTGTGACCACTTCGTCGACCCCAAGCACCGGCTTGGCAACCTGCACGAGACGCATCTTGTTGAACTCGTAGGCAGTGATCGTCAACGGCGCTTCGGCAGGGCTAAAAGCGACAGTCTGCCTCGGTACTGCAGGGAGTGCGAGGTTCTCTCCGCATGCTGGGGGGAGTGCCCGAAGAACCGGTTCGCGCTTTCTCCTGATGGAGAGGAGGGTCTCAACTACCTCTGTGCCGGCT
Organism: Acidimicrobiales bacterium; assembly: GCA_035294085.1. Taxonomy (NCBI): domain Bacteria; kingdom Bacillati; phylum Actinomycetota; class Acidimicrobiia; order Acidimicrobiales; species Acidimicrobiales bacterium. Next base: position 34,501 of record DATGLP010000012.1, read on the forward strand.
ATAAGGCATTCTTTCGCCGCGTCGATGCTCCGTTGCGGACCATGGCCGACCTCATCCGCGCTGGCCGTCCCGCTTCCGATATCAAGAGGCAGATCGCTGAGGCAAAGCGCAACGATGACTGCCCGTGTGGCAGTAGGCGGAAGGCGAAGCATTGCCACCAACGCGCCTCTTCCTCGGCCTAGGCCGACCAGCCGCTTCATCACCGTGGCCAGGCGGCGACGTCTCCGTGAGCGAACCCCTACCCGGGCATCTGGCGAGCCTTAAGAAGAAGTGATACGGGGGCTTGGAGCGTGGATTAGGACTTGAAGGTGTGGCTTAGGCTGGCGAGCACGGGCGCGCGAATGCATCTCGACAGGACATCATCGATAACAGACGAGGCTGCAGCGCTGCGTCGTGTGCTGTCCTGCTTCCCCCATCGTGGGGGCTCGGACTCGCGCAACGGGTGGAGCAGTTCACGGGGATTCGGTCATGGGCAACGGGGGAATATTCGGGAGCGCGCCGGGATGTTCGGAGGTGAGCGAACCGGCGGCCACTGCGAAATTCAGCGCTTCGGCCATTGACGCATGAGCAGCGAGGCGGGCACTGAATGCACCTACGAAGGCGTCACCGGCACCGGTCGTGTCGACGACGAGCGTGGGCGGAGCAGGTACCTGCACGATTCCGCGGTCGGTCGCCGCTAGGGCGCCCTCGGCCCCACGAGTGATCACGACGATCGGTGGACCGAGGTCGCGCAACCGTTCGGCCACTCGGGCCGGATCGAGATCGCTGGTCGTGGGTTCACCGAGAAGTTGGAGCGCTTCGACGGCGTTGACGATCAAGACGTCGACGAGTTCGAGGAGCTCGGGGGCAAGCGGGATGTAGGGGGCGCAGTTAAGAACGCGGATGGTGTCGGGGCCAACGAGCTCTGCTGCTCGCTGAATCGCCGATAGTGGCACCTCGGTTTGCATGACGAGCAGCGTGGCGTCGATGAGGAGGGCAGCGGCCCGTTCGATGTCGCCCACATCGAGACACTGATTGGCGCCAGGGGAGACGACGATCGCGTTCTCGCCGTCGGCGGCGACGAGCACGACAGCCGTTCCGGTTGCCTTGCCCTCTGTAGTCGCGACGAACGTCGTCCCGACGCCCTCGTTCTTGAGTTGGGCGATACGGGCAACGCCGGCGTCATCAGTGCCGACACGAGCGATGAGTTCCACCTGGGCCCCACTGCGCGCCGCGGCGACTGCCTGGTTCGCTCCCTTGCCTCCGGGATGAACGGACTGGCGCCCGCCGGTGACCGTCTCGCCCGGTGTCGGAAGGTGCGCGACCTCGACCACGTAGTCGACGTTGATCGAGCCCACGACAACGACGAGTCCTGACGTGGCTGGCGCGTCGTGACCTGCGGCTGGGTTCAAACCGGTGCCTCGACCTGGGGCCATGGATCGCGCCGCGGCGGGAGCACGCGGTACAAGGTGGCGATGAGTTCCGCTCGAACTGTGGCCATCGCGGGGTCGTTCCAGCGATTGTCCCACTCCCTCGGGTCCTCGCTTAGGTCGTAGAGTTCGCCCTCGGTGCCGCGATACGAGACCGTGCTCGCGTTGGCGATGGTGTATCCCGCCAGCCGGGGAGGATGGCCCGTCGGGATGCCGATTGTGCTCGGCTCGTAGACCGTGCAGGTGAACGGGTCAAGGCGGATCGTTCTCAAATGCATGCCGACGGCAGAGCTCGGGCTGTCATAGGTAATGATGATCGGACGTACGGCTGCGGTTGCCTCGGTGCAGGGCAGCGGCAGCCCCTCGATCCACGCCGGTGGCGCGGTGTCGCAAGCCGCTGCGATCGTCGCGGTCACGTCGATCAATGGCACTGACGTGGACACTACGGCCGGGGCGATACCCATTGCCGGAGCCGGTCGCCACAGCAACGGGACGCGCATCAAAGCGTCGCAATGGAAGCCGCCTTTGAAAAGCAAGCCGAACTCGCCCTGAAAGTCGCCGTGGTCTGCCGTCACGATGATGTCGGTATTCGCGCCCCAGCCGCGCCGTTCGAGTTCCTTGAGCACGGTACCGATTGCGTCGTCAATGAGCTCTACTTCGACGTCGATCGTAGCGGAGATCTCGCGCAGCTGATCTGCGGTGAGCTGGTTCGCCGCCCAGTCGCCACGACTGCACTCACCGGTGAATGTGCCTTCGAAGAAGCCGAGCCAGTGGTCGGGCTTTCGCGCCAGGATCTCCCTGCAGCGCGCAAGGTTTCCCGGGTAGTACTCGGGCAGCGGTCGCTCACGCCACGGGACACGGTGGCGTTCTTCGTCAGGCGGATCCCACGGATGATGCGGGTCTGGGAAGCTCATCCATACGAACCACGGCTCACCGTCGGGTAGGCCCGCGAGGTACTCCACAGTCTGCTGCGCCACCCACGAGGTGTGATAGAGCTCGGTCGGGACGGGATTGTTGACGAGATCGGGCGCGCCGGTGTCGCCTCCGAAGCCGTTGGTTGGATGGGCAGCGCGTCGGCGCAGGTTGAGGAATCCTCCGACCCACTCGGGGTGCTCGCGCTGAAGGAAGCGACCGTAATGCCCGTCGAAGGGGCCGTGTCCGGCAAAGCTCACGGTGTCGAAGCCGCGATACGGACCGTGCGCGTCCTCATGTGCGAGACGTTCCTCGTCGTAGCGCAGCTCGGGATCGTATGACGGTTCAAAGTGCCCCTTGCCGATCAGCGCAGTGTGGTAACCCGCAGCGTTGAGGTACGAAGCCACCGACGGCGCGTCGGTTGGAAGCGGCACCCCGACGGCCCAGGCGCCATGCGTATGAGGTAGCTGTCCCGTCAACAAGCTCGATCGCGACGGGGTGCAGGTGACATTCGGTACGTACGCCCGCTCATAGCGCACGCCGCTTCGAGCGATGGAATCGAGGTTCGGCGTCCGAACGACGGGATTACCGGTGCAGTGCAGGGCGTCATGCCGGAGCTGATCGGCCGTGATGAGCAGGACATTCCGCTTCATGCTCGATCCTCGTCGGCAACGCCCTTCAAGAACCAGGGCTCGTCATACAGTGCGTACGGTCCATCGAAGCGCCACGCCTCGTCGCCGTTGTGTCGGGGTAACTCGCGGACGCGAAGGCCTGAGTGCGCAGGGTCCTCGTAGCGCTCGAAGTACTCGGCGATAGCGGACGCGAGGTGATCGCGAATCCGATCAAGCATCGGATCGTTGATGCGGTTCGTCGTCTCGCGTGGATCGACCATGAGGTCGAATAGTTCGTCGGCACCATGCCCCGCCCGCAGGATCAGCTTGTGGTTGCGGCTTCGTGCCATACGCAGATCTCCGTACTCGCCGAACGCGATATCTGGCCAGTCTGGGATTGGCTTGCCGACGAGCAAGTCGACGAAGGAGCGGCCGGGGAGGTCGACATCGGTGGGCGCTGGTAAGGCCGCGAACTCTGCCAGGGTCAGGTGGAGATCGCAGTGGCCGACGAATTCGGAACGCACCTGACCGCCGAGGATCTGACCCGGAGCATTGACGATCATCGGGATGCGGATTGACTCTTCGAGCATGTTATAGGGATGAGTCGCGTTTCCCTTTCCCCACAACCCGTGGTGGCTAGCATTGAGGCCGTGGTCGCTGGTATAGACGACGAGAGTGTGCTCTCGGAGCCCCTGGTCGTCGAGTTCGTCGAGGACGCGCCCGAGCTGCTCGTCAATCTCCGACACCGCTGCGTAGTACTGGGCGAGCGCCTCGCGCGGGTGCTCCCGGGTTCGATAGAGCGACTCGGAAGTAGGGCGACCGAAAGGATGAGTGACGTCGGCGGGGATGTCGTCAAACGAGCAGGAGCGGTACTGCTCGACAAGTCGTTCCGGGTGCCCGCTCCACGGGCTGTGGGTCGCGAAGTGGCCGATGAAGAGGAAGAACGGCTGCTCAGGGGGCCTACGGCGGAGGAACTCGATGGCATGATCGGTGATGGCGTGGCGTTCGAAGTACTTCGGAGGCGCTGCGCTCGGCCACGGGGAGTACATTCCCTCGGGTTCGAGTGGAGCGGACTGTGCGAACCAGTAGTCGAATCCGGGAGCGGGTCTCGACGCGTCACCGAGGTGCCACTTGCCGCTGAAGCCGGTTGCGTATCCGGCAGCGTGCAGTGAGACCGCCAAGGTGCGGTGCCCGGCAATTCCCGGGTGCTCGCCGCTCTTCACCACCGGATCGGCGAGGTAATCGTGCACGCCGTGCTGGGAGGGGATCTTCCCTGTCCAGAACGAGGCGCGCGCCGGCGAGCACACCGGGGTGGCACAGAAGGCGTTGTCGAATCGAACCCCGGTGCGCGCGAGATAGTCGAGGGTTGGCGTACGGATCTCTCGATTGCCCGAGCATCCGAGCGCCCACTGCGCGTGGTCGTCAGTCATGACGACGACGATGTTCGGCCTCGATGCCATCCGCCCTCCTCGCTGTAGGTCCAGCGAACCTTGACTCGCGCTCTCGCCAGGTGCTCTACTACCTACCCTAGACGTCCGAAGTCCAGACGTCCAACCTCTTAGGGGAGAGATGCGGGAGAGAAGCCGGCTGGCAGTCGACGTGGCCGCCGAGTTGCGCGCGCTCATCGCTCGCAACTCGAGTCCCGGTGAGCGGATCCCGGCGGAGAGCGAGCTCGCCGAACAGCTCGGCGTGAGCCGCAATACGCTGCGCGAGGCCCTCTGGCTGCTGTGGAGTGAGGGGCTGCTCGTGCGGCGCTGGGGAGTCGGTACGTTCGTGCGCGATCGGACGCCTCCGTCGCCGTCGCAGCTGCTGGAGTTCGTACCGGTTCGGGACATGATCCGTGGGTCGGGCCGCGAACCCACGCTCACCGTCGCAGTGGTCGAGCGTCGCCCCTGCGTTCGGGAGGCCGCGGTTGCGCTGGGCCTCCGGGAAGGCGAGGAGGCGTGGTGGCTCGACCGCACTTTCGCCGCCGACGGGGTGCCAGCGGTCACCCTGCAGGACTGGGTGCCCAGTCGCGTCAACGGTCGGGAGCTCGACCTCACCCCGTTGAAGGATGTCGACCAAGGGCTGCTGGGCCTGCTGTACGACGCGGCTCGGTGTCGAGTGGTGCGAATGGAAGCACATCTCACCGCGGAATTAGCGAGTGATGAAATGGCCGAGCGCATGCGTCAGCGCCAGCCGTTCCCGGTGATGGTTGGTGTCCAAGTGTCCTACGACGACACGGACCGGCCAGTCATCTTCTCACGCAACTACTACGCGACCGGAGTCTTCGATGTCCGAGTGTTGCGTACGGTCCATCGCTGGCAGCGCCCGTCGGTCAGTGGGGCTGGGACACCCCTATGAACGACCAACCGACTTTTGGCGGCGTTGTGGGCACGACGGTGGACCGGTCGACACCGTATTGGCCGGAGCCACAACGCCGCAACGGCGCACCGAATGTCGTGATCGTCGTCTTCGACGATACGGGCTGGGCCGATTTCGGATGCTTCGGCTCAGAGATCGCAACGCCCACCGTCGATCGCCTGGCGGCTAGTGGCACGAAGCTCACGAACTTTCACGTGACGCCGCTGTGCTCGCCGACGCGAGCCTGTCTGCTGACGGGCCGGAACCATCACAGCGTCGGAATGCGCTTCCTGGCGGTGGCCGACACCGGCTTCCCAAACGCTCGGGCACGACTCCCGCTCGGGGTTCCGACGCTTCCTGGGGTGCTGCGTGAGCGCGGGTATGGCACGTATCTCTCGGGCAAGTGGCACCTCGCGCCCCAGGAGGAGCTCACGCCGGCGGGACCCTTCGGGAATTGGCCGCTGGCACGCGGATTTGACCGCTTCTACGGCTTCCTGAGCGGTGCAAGCGACCAGTTCGCGCCCGAGCTGATCAGCGACAATTCTCCCGCGGTGCACCCAGGTGGAGACGACTACCACCTGAGCGCTGATCTCGTTGACCACGCCATCGGCTTTCTCAGCGACCACGTGGCCTTTCGGCCGAACAACCCGTTCTTCCTCCAACTTGCCTTCGGCGCGACGCACGCGCCGTTCCAGGCGCCGCGGCAGTATCGTGAGCGCTACCGGGGCACCTTCGACGCGGGCTGGGAGGCCACTCGGGCCGCGCGCTTAGAGCGCCAAATAGCGCTCGGCGTGGTTCCGCCGGGTACCGAGCTGACCGAGCACGACGCCGAGGTGCCCCGCTGGGCGGCGCTGAGCGAGGAGGAGCGCCGCCGCTCGGTGGCGTGTCAGGAGGCTTACGCCGGATACCTCGAGCACGCCGACGCAGAGCTCGGCAGGCTTGTGGACTGGCTGGAGCAGCAAGACCTGCTGGGGGAGACCATCGTCATCGTCTTCTCCGACAACGGCGCTGCCGGGGACGGTGGCAGAACAGGCGCCGCGAGTGTGATCGCGCTCTATAACAATCTCGGTCACGACCCGACCGCAAGCGCCATCCCGATCGCCGAGATCGGCTCTCGTACTGGACCGGCACACTACGCCACAGGCTGGGCGATGGCCTCCAACACGCCATTTCGGCTCTACAAGCAGTACGTGGATCTTGGCGGGGTGCGTTCGCCGTGCATTGTGCGCTGGCCGGGCGTGACCGAGTCTCAGGCGGTCAGCCGAGCTTTTGCGCACGTGATCGACATCGCGCCGACGATCCTTGAGGCTGCGGGTTGCATGGACAGCGACGCCGGCCGCGCGATGCATGGTCGCTCACTTCGTTCGGCGCTGTGCGGCGCGCCGCCGAGGGAGACACGGACGCAGTACTTCGAGATGCTCGGTCACCGTGCAATCTGGCACGACGGATGGAAGGCGGTTGCTCGTCATCGGCCGGGATCGCCCTTTGAACAGGACCGCTGGCGCCTCTATGACACACGCGTCGACTTCGCAGAGTGTCACGATCTGGCGGAGCGGGAACCGGAGCTTCTGGCGTCGCTACAACGGCGTTGGCACGAGGAGGCGTTGCGCTTCGACGTCTATCCTCTTGATGACCGTCCGCTCAGACAGATGCTGATGATGCGGGATCCCCGCCGAGCGCGGTGGCGCCGCTGCTGGCGATTTTTGCCGACCCAGAGCCACCTCTCGTTCACGAGCGGGATCTGCGGCAGCGCGCGACCCGTGCGGATCACGCTGCGCCTTGCCGACCGTCGCCCGGGCGACGATGGTGTTCTGCTCGCAAGCGGTACGTGTTATGGCGGTTACGTGCTCTACGTGCTCGACGAGGAATTGGTCTTCGAGCACGTGCTCATCGGCGAGCGCGTTACCTGCCAGGCGGCTGGCAAGCTGCCACTTGGCGAGGTGGACATCGCGATGGAGTTCCGCCCCGCCGAACCCCCCGGGGGTTCGGTCATTCTTGAGGTCTCCGGCCAACAGGTCGCCGCTCAGTACCTACCCGCCGTAGCGCGCCAACCTGCCTTCTACGGCATGGACATCGGTTGTGACCGCGCGTCGCAGATCTCAGCCGCGTACGCCGGTCGCGGCGAGTTCGCCTACCGGAGAGACGGAATCGTTGACGTCACGTTGGAATTCCTTGACGTCGATCGCGACGCCGCTGAGGTCACCGAGCAGCTGGAGCGGACCCAATGAGCGACAGCGGTCTGCGAGTCGACGTATGGGAGAAGGGCGTGACCAGTCACGCGCAGACCGCCTTGAATCCACCAGGATCCCGCGGCGGCCACATCGTGCTGCGCGGAGTTGACAAGGAGTTCTCCATCCGCCGCCGTCAGCGGTTCGTCGCGCTGCATGACATTGATCTCGAGATTCCCGCTGGCTCCTTCGTGTCGTTGATCGGGCCTTCGGGGTGCGGGAAATCTACATTGCTTCGCATTCTCGTCGGGCTCGAGGCGCCGACGAGGGGGTCGGTGCTCATCGACGGTGCTGCACCGCGCGAGCTGGTGCAAGGGCACCGTGTCGGCTTCGCCTTCCAGGAGCACGCGTTGCTGCCGTGGGCGAACGTCGTAGAGAACATCGCCCTTCCCTTCCATCTCGCCAAGCGCCCGATCGATCAGCACCGTGTCGCCGATCTCGTCGCAATGATCGGACTCAACGGCTTCGAGGGATCTCGTCCCAAGCAGTTGTCGGGAGGCATGCGTCAACGGGTCGCGCTTGCCCGGGCCCTCGCCCTTGCCCCAGACGTGCTCTTGCTGGACGAACCGTTCGGCGCACTTGACGCGATTACGAGGCGGCACCTCAACGTCGAGCTCGGTCGCATATGGGATGAAACTCGCGTCACCACGGTTCTCGTCACCCATGCGGTAGATGAGGCGGTGCTTCTGAGCAATGAGGTCGTCGTCATGAGTCGCGGTCCAGGTCGGATCCTGCGCCGGGTGCCGATCTCGCTCGATCGGCCACGCACGCGAGACATGATTGCGTCTCCGGTCTTCCAGAGGCTCCAGGTCGAACTCGAGGAAGCGCTCGACGAAGCGGAGTCAGCCGCGCGATGAGCACGCGTGTCTCGATGGCGCTGCAGTACGCCCTCGGAACCGCGCTTCTGCTCGGGCTCTGGCAGATGCTTGGCGCGACCGCAGCGTTCGGCCAGACGCTTCCGTCGCTCTCCTCGGTGCTCGCCACGATCGGGAGTGCGACCGAGCGACCGATATTGGCCCCCGCTGTGGGGGCGACTGCGCTCTCCGCGCTGGCTGGGCTCGCGATCGGGGGTGGCTGTGCCGTGGTTGCGGCAGCATTGCGCTACAGCCTCCAATTCGCTCGAGAAGGAATCGATCGGAGCGCGGCGACGGTGCACTCGATCCCGGGGATCGGTATCGCGCCGGTGCTGACCCTGGCGCTCGGACGCGCGACGACCCCGATTGCTCTTGCCGCGCTCGCCACCTTCTTTCCTGTCTACATCACTGCATCGGCAGCGCTTGGCGCTGCGCAGAGCACCCACCAGGATCTCTTTAGCGTCCTCGGCGCCAGCAGGCTGCAACGTCTACGGCGCCTGCAGATCCCTGCCGCAGTCCCAGGGTTGCTCGACGCCCTTCGACTCGGCGCGCCGGGCGCGGTGCTTGGAGCCGTCCTCGGCGAGTGGTTCGGCGCACCGCGCGGCCTTGGCCTCGTGATCATCAGCTCGGCCCAGAACTACCAGATCGTGCAGATGTGGGCGGCATCATTGTTAACCACGCTGCTCTCAGTATTGGCGTTCGCAGTTGCCTCGGCACTGCAATTCGCCACCAGGCGGCGGTTCCGTTGAATCTGGGATCGCTCGCTCTGGGCGTTCTGCGACGGTGGTGGGTGGTCGCTCTGGTCGTCGTGCTCTGGGAGGTCGTCGTGGTGGCCGGACGCGTGAACTCGGTCATCGTGCCCGGGCCGGCTCCGGTGGTTGGGGAGTTCTTCTCTCAGCCGATCTTCTACCTCGCGCCGCTCGGCGACACCCTCGCGACCGCTGCCGTGGGCCTCGTCTGTGGCGTGTGCGCCGGATACGCGATGGCGGCGTGCGGTTGGTACTTGCCGCTGCTCGGCGGGCTCCTCACGCCGCTCGCGCTGGTGCTCCGCTCGATGCCATTCGTCACGTTGGTGCCGGTACTGGCGTTGGTGCTGGGCTACGGCACGACGAGTGCCCTCGTGATCTGCTCAGTAGTCTGCTTCTTCCCGACCTACGTGCTCGTCTCGACGGGAATGCGAACGCTTCCAGGTGGTGCCGAAGCGCTCTTCGAGGTCGCGGGAGCGAGCAGGCGCGTGGCTTTCCGGCGGCTTGTGATACCGGCATCGCTCCCGTCGCTCGCAACGTCGATCCGCATCTCGGCGGCAACGTCGATCCTCGCGGCCCTCGTCGCCGAATACCTAATGGGTACGCCCGGGCTGGCGTCGCTTCTGTATGTCGCGCTGGATGATTTGCTCGTGATCAAAGTCTGGACAATCTGTCTGGTAGTTGTAGTCGTGGCGATTGCCGTCTTCGTAGCCACTACTCGCCTTGAGGAGTTCGTACGTACGCGTTGGCAGTAGGCGCCGCGACTGAACCGAATCATAGGTATCAAGTACTGGGGGAATGCGACCATGAGTGAGATCCATCAGCGCACGTTTTCGCGGCGGTCATTTCTTGGGGGAATCGCAGTCATCGGCGGCGCGGGCCTCTTGACGAGGGCTGGGCACGGCCTTCGCCCACAAGGAGGGGAACACCGGATCGCGAGAAAGGCGGTCCCAATGACGATTGCCTTCAGCTTCCTACCCAACGTAGAGTACGCCGGTTGGATCCTTGCACAGCAGAACGGCTGGTACCGCGATTACGATCTCGATATCACCTTGGTTGGCGGCGGCCCGAACGCGCCAACGCCCGAGGCGCAGCTGACAGCTGGGACGGCGCAGGTTGCAACCGAGGCAAATACCGTCCGCCTGTTCTCGGCGCTCGCTCAGGGTCAACCCCTCGTCATCTTCGCCCAGGACTACCAGCAGTCGCCGAACGGCCTACTGTCCCTGAGGCGTCGGCCAGTGACCACTCCGGCCGAGCTCGAGGGCGCACGGATCATCGCCTCCGCGCCGAACGCTCCGAGCATCGCCGCGCTGATGAAGATCAACCATGTGAAGAACTACACCTTTGTTCCGGGCGGTATCACCGTGGATGGGCTGCTCGCCGGCCAAGGCGATGCGCTGCTCGCCTTCGCGTATAACCAACCGCTCACCCTCGAGCTCCATTACGGGATGCGGGAAGGAAAAGACTTCTTCTTTACGCCGTTCAGTAAGCTCAATTATGACATCCTGTCCGATGTCAGCATCACGACGCGCTCGTACCGCGACCACCACCGTGAAGCCCTCGTCAAGCTGGTCGCCGCCAATATCCGCGGGTGGACCGAGGACATCAAGTTCCCACTGAACGGGACGAACGCCACAATGCGGGAGTTCGGCGCCAGCCAGGGCTTGAACCGCGCTCAGCAGGAGAAGGCAAACAAGATCCAGGCCTCCTATGTGGTCTCGCGCTGGTCGCAGGCGCATGGGCTGCTGTCGCTCAACCCCGGCTACATCCAGGACAGCGTCTACCGTACGCTGCGAGCCTCGGGTATCACCAACCTGCCCGCACTCGAGCACGTGATCGACACGTCGATCGTGGCCGACGCATGGAAGCTCGTAGGGAAGGCGAACCGAGGCGTACGTGGACGCGGACGATGATGCCAAGCGCACGATGATCGACGTCGTTCTGGACGTCGATACCGGTGTTGACGACGCACTGGCGCTTCTCTTGGCATGCCGCCACCCGCTCGTAGCGCTCAAAGCCGTGACTTGCGTTGCCGGAAACGCGGCGATCGACCAGGTGGTGGCCAATACGCGAGCAGTGCTCGCAACGGCGGGGCGACTCGAGATCCCCCTCGGCAGAGGGGCAGCGGGCCCGCTTATCGGTAATCACCGCAACGCCTCGCACTTCCATGGTAGCGACGGCCTCGGTGATCTCGGCCTGTCGGTGGCATCGGCGGCCGACGCGACCGCCCCAGCAGTCGAATTGCTGCGCAGGACGATCCTGATGGCCGAACGACCGCTCTCACTCGTTTGTCTTGGTCCGATGACCAACCTGGCGCTGCTCGTACGGCAGCATCCGGACATTGCCGCGCGTTGCGAGCGCATCATCTGCATGGCAGGCTCGCTCGGACGCGGCATGGCTACTCCAGTTGCCGAGTTCAACGTGTGGCACGATCCGGAAGCAGCGGCGATCTGCCTGTCAGCCGGCCTGCCGATCACGATGTATGGCCTGGAGGTCTTCATGGAGGTCACTGTTACCTCTGAGACGGTTGCCGATCTTCTTGAAGACCCATCACCCTCGGCGGTACTTGCCGGTCGGCTCTTGGGTTACCTCGCCGATGCAAGCCATCGGCTCGGCGACATGGCGTCCGGCGATGACATCTGTATCGGCGATGCCGGGGCACTCTGCGCACTCATCGAGCCAGCCGGGCTGACGACCGGGCGTTATCCGGTCGAGGTCGAGCTTGCTGGCACCTGGACGCGCGGCCAGACCGTCGTAGACCGGCGACGACGCATTGGCGAAGGAGAGCTGCACGGGGGCGCGCCGCGGCACCGCAACCTTGTCGATGTGGCCGTCGCAGTCGATGCAAAGCGATATAGTGCGCTCTTTTTGGACGCGCTTCGGTCGACGAATTGAGCACAGTGCTAGCGAGCGCGGCGGGGGTCTTCGGAGTGCTGATGGGGCTGGCGCCGCGCCGATCCTTCAGATTGTACGAATTGTCCAGCATCGGTCGTCGGTTGACGTCTCAGTATCCTACGTGGCTCTACTCGCCGCAGGCTTCGGTTTTTTTCTCGCTTACAGCGTGGCGCTGCACAACATCGTGCTGATCGTCTCGTATTCAGTGTCGCTCGTCATTGGTTGTGCCAACTTGGTCGTAATCGCATACTTCCGTGGGCGTGCTGCACATCACTGCGTAGACCGTGCGAGACACGGGGTCGGCGGCGACCTCGGCCCACCGATCACCGAGTGCGTGAATGCGCGTCTGTCTGATCGGGCGGCTGGTCAATAGGGAGTTGCTCGGTCAGCTCAGGACCGTGTGGGCAATCCGGCTCAAGGGAGCAGCGGCGTCGTCACGGAGCGCCCGCCGGTTGGCAGGTCGTGCGCCTCGAGCAGGGTCTCGAAGACCGGGATGTTCAAGAACTCAGCGGCCTTCCGGCGGCGGTCCCGGGCTAGAGGTTTCGCTGTTTCAGCTCTCGCAGCATGTCGATGTCGAGCGCCTGGTTGGTCACGATCTTCTTCAGGCGGACGTTCTCGCGCTCCAAGTCCTCCAGGCGCTTCGCGTCGTCGGCCAACATGGCGCCGTACTGGTTGCGCGAGCGGTACCAGGTCGACTCGGTGATCACGAGGTCGCGACAGACGTCCTCGATCGACCGTCCCTGACCGAGCAGCTTGTCACCCTCCGCGAGCTTGCGGACATGCGGTCCTCCTTCCCCCATCTTGGGGGTTCGGACTCGCTCAGCGGGTGGATCAGTTCAGCGGGACCGGATCAATGCCTACGAACTTCGTAAGTCCGGTCGGCGCGTGGCTCGCGAAGAGGAGCATTGGCAGCCTACACGCAGCGCTCAACTGGGGAACTGCCGGGCGAGGTGGCGTTCCCTCGTTCAGTCGTACTTCTCGGTGCGGATCTGGTCGGGGGCGAGGCCAAGATCGGCGAGGGAATCGGCTGCCATTTCTACCATGGCAGGCGGGCCGCAGAGGTAGGCGAGCCGAGGGGAGAGGTCGGCCATCACGTCGGCGAGCATCTCCTTGTCGATTCGCCGATGGTAGGTGACGCGAGTTTCCGCCGGATCTCGGGTCACCGTGTGCACGACCTTGAGCCAGCTGGTGGCCTCCTGGATCTCGGCCAGCTCTGCCCGGTAGAGCGCGTGCTCGTAGTCCATCGCCGAGCACAGCATGGCCATCGGCACCTCGAGGCCGCGCGCCAAGTTGTAGCGGATGATGCACATCAGCGGAACGAGGCCGCTACCGGCGCCGACGAGCAGTACCGGGCCGCCCATCTCCTCGTTCCACACGAAGCGCCCGTAGGGACCGCGCACCTCGAGCTTGTCGCCGATGGCGTAGTCCTTCACGAGTCGAGGCGACACGAGCCCGCCGGGCACCTCGCGGACGCCGATCTCGATGACGGACGAGTCCGGGTAGGGGGAGGAGGCAACCGAGTACGCCCGTTGGACGGGCCGCGGCTTGCCGGGGATAGGCATCCGCACGTTGTAGTACTGGCCCGGGAGGAAGCCGGCGTCGACCTGCAAGCGCAGCTGGAGCGACACGGTGTCGGGCGCCTCGTCGATCAGGCCGACGACCTCCGCCTCCTGCCAAGGGATGGGAGCGCGCCGCCCAGCGGCTCCAGCGGACGGTTCGGACTCGTCGACGTCAGCGACAGCCACGGTCACAGTCTACGGGCCTCACATCGCTCGCGCCGGCTGGCGGAACCGGTGGAGCATGGTGTGGTCGCGCGCCTGCCCGTCTCGAAGCTGAGCGACACGGCCTCTGACCACCCTTCGACCAGGTCGGCGCCACTGCCGGAGCGCGGCACGGACGGGCGCCGGGGCCCGGGTTGCCCTGCACGGTGCATAGCCAGGAGGGTCCGGCCTGCAGGCGCCACCCCGGTCGGGGGCCCGGTCAGCCTGGCACCGGAGGATCCGGTGGGCTCGCCCGCGCCGGGGAGGCTCGCGGGCGATCGCCAGCCGCGTGCTCCTAACGCTTGATCAGCGTGGCGCCATTCCCACACCGAGGTACTCGGGGCCGTGGCGCCTGCCGTCGATTGGACCGGTGCCCTCGCGGCTCGCGCCGCTCGCGGCGCTCAGGTTCGGCCGGGCCTCGGTTCGTCGAGCGGTCCTCGAGTGACGGGTACGTCGCGACGAACGGCTTCGGCGAGCGCAGGGACGGGTAGGCACCGGTTCGACCACGTCGTCCCCGCGGTGCGGAACGCTGATCACGAGGTGCGGGCGCGTGCGTACGGCGCTGCTGACGTGGTTCAATCTGCCAACCGGCCCGCCTCCAGCGGTCGGGCGTCGCTGCGGCATCGTCCGCTACGCGGCGCCGATGCTCGCCACGCAGTTGCGGGCTGCACCAGCCGAGTGAACACTCGGGCCAACGCCGCGGTCGAGGTGACCGGCGCCGCCAGCGCGTGAACTGCAGCGGTAGCCCAACGGTCCACGGCCGTCGAGGACTCTGCGGCGCGTTGTTCGGGGGGCCGAGGCGGTCGTGTTGCTAGGCTCGGAGCACTGCGCTTGGGGCCCTTGCGCATCGGCTCTGGCAGGCGCAGGGTACGGCTGCGGTTCGTGGCTCCCGGTCCGTCCTCAGCGTGCCGGCCTGCTCAGGTCTGCGAGGGTGTCTCGGGTCCGGCCTGGCCGGCTGGGCATCATTGCGCCGCGAGGAGAGGGAGTATCGGGCCGTGGTCGAAGCACGGAATCCGCTGCCGATGGAGGTAGTCGTCGAAGGAATCGTCGTCCCCGGGGATCGGCGCGGGCGGCTGCTCGGATTTCCGACGGCGAACATCGTTCCGGGCGGAGACGCGGAGCTCCCGGAGGACGGGGTCTTCGCGGGCCGTGTCCAGCGTGCCGACGGGTCGTGGTACGGCGCTGCGGTCTCGATTGGGACGCGTCCGACATTCCACGGCGAGGACGCCGAGCGACTCGTCGAGGCCTTCCTGCTCGACTTTGACGGCGATCTCTACGGCGAGCGACTACGTGTGTACGTCGGCGAGCGCGTGCGCGGGCAGCAGCGCTTCGAGTCCATCGACGCGCTCATCGCGCAGATGAAGAGGGATGTCGAGGTGATACGGCGCCTGCTGGACGACATCTAAGGCGTGAGGGTCGTGGTGTGGCGCAGCCCCCGTCGGTGCCACGCCAGCTCCCCGCGCCGGCCAGCTTCTCCGCGAGTCGTGGCTCAGCAATCGTGCCGCTCCGTGCGCCTCGGCAGGGTGGTTCAGACATCCGCTCGTCGGGCGCGGTGGAGATCGGCAGACGCGACGCTCCGTCGTGGTAACGGTGACGTTCGACCCTGCTCGATCGGCGGGCGCGGTCCGACGATGGAGGCATGAGCCTCCCCGACGTCCCTCTCGAAGGTGACAGGACGCCGAGCGGATCGAACAGGCACGAGCTCGACGCTCGACGCCCGAGAAGTGGCGCCACGAGGCGTCTGCTCGCCTCCCTCGTCGCTGCTGCTGTGGTCGGTGGGCTGAGCGGCGGTGTCGTGGCCCGTGCGATGGCGCCGAGTAGCTCGGGCACGATCGAGGGGGCACCGACCACCGCGAGCGGGCCGCCCGGCCAGCGCGAGCCCGCGAACAGCGTCGGCAGCGTCGCGTTCCCCGATGTGCCTGCCCTGGTCAGCCGTGTGTCGACGTCGATCGTCTCGATCGACGTCACGTCCACCACTGTCGGCTTCGCGGGTCAAACGCTGCGCGAGACTTCCGCGGGCACGGGGTTCGTCATCGCGGCAGACGGGCTCATCGCAACGAACGCGCACGTCATCACGAATGCTCGGGCGATCACCGTCACGATGCCGGGAGGGTTGCGAGTGCCAGGGACGGTCGTCGGCGTCGACGTCGCGAACGACCTCGCTGTGCTGCGAACTGCACAGACGAAGCTCGTGCCGCTGCGGTTCGCTCGAGCCGCCGAGATGCGCGTTGGGGCGCCCGTCGTCGCGATAGGCAACGCCTTCGCTCTCGAGGGCGGCCCGACTGCCAGCTTCGGTATCATCTCGGCCGTCGATCGCACCATTACGACGCAGGACGGCAGGACCTATACGGGACTCCTCCAGACCGACGCGGCAATCAACGCCGGCGATTCCGGTGGGCCACTCGTCGATGAGCGCGGCGAGGTTGTCGGCGTGAACACGGCAGCGCTGAGCGGCGCGGAGAGCATCGGGTTCGCGATCGCAGCGACGCGGGCATCGACCGGAGTTCCGCAGCACGTAGATACGCGGATGGGCAGAAAGGGCGCGTGAGCAGGGACTTCGTCTCGCAGGCCTCGAGAGCGCGTGTTACTACGCGGCCCGGTTCGTCTCAGCTGGCCTCGCCGAGCTCCGGGGCGGGGGTGAAGTCGTAGAAGCGGGGCGGCTCGGCCACCTCGAGCGCCGAGAGGATGGAC
>DATGLP010000013.1 GCA_035294085.1 Acidimicrobiales bacterium
GCGGGGAATTCCGATGGCCGCGCGCGGGGAATTCACATGGCCGTCCGCGGGAAGCGAGGTGGCCGCGCGCGGGGAATTCTCGTGGCCACGCGCGGGGAGAAGTCATGGCCGCCTGTGGGGAGATCCTCGTGACCGTTGACAGCCGATCCGGCGAACATGCGCGATCCGATGCGCGGACCGGTCCCGGGACGGCCCGAGAGCAGCTCACGGAAGAGGTGGACGAGAGAGCCCTCCTCGATCTCGCCCGCACGCGCCTCACGACGTGCGCAGAGTCTGTCGATCTCGGCCGGCAGCTCGGCGATGCCGCGTCCGATGGTCACCCAGTGGTGGCGCTGGCGTCACGACGAGTACCACCGCGGCAACCTGGGCACCGTCACCCGCGTACCGGAGCCTCGTTCCGGTCCCGGCAGGTGACGGCGCTCGTCACCCGCTCCCGGGGCCGTCCAGCATGTCGCCCGCCGCTAGGGTGCCGTGACGCCCGACTCCTTGGGCTGCACCCTCACCCCAGCGCTCGGGACGAACAGCGTCTCGTGCCCGTCGTCCCAGCGCACCCAGAGCCGCTGGTGCCCCTCGTCGCCCTCGACGCGGACCACCTCCCCGCTCCGTCGCGCCTGACCGACCTTCTTCGCCTCGACCACGACCCGGTCACCTACTCGTGCCTGCACGTTCGCCTCCTTGTCCTCGGACCTCGCTCTCAGGATGAGACATGACGTCCTGGCGCGCGCTGGATGGCGGCCCGCAGGGCCACCTCGAGGCGGGCGTTGGCGATCGATCCCGCCTGTTTTCCGGGCGCTTCTCGCCAGGACCTCGCGGCACCGGGCGACCTCCTCGGCTACGTGCGCCGCCGGGCGTGCGACTCCCAGGGGCGCGCCGGACACCTCGGCGCGCCGCAGATCGAGCTCCTGCAGGACCGCGAGCGCCTCGGCGGGCGGCGGGTTGGCGTACTGCGCACCGGCGCACAGCCGCTCGTACCGGGCGGCCAGGCCGCGGAGCTCGGCCGTGGGGGAGTCAGCGGCGGCGCTGCCCACGATGGCCGGCGCGCTCACCGAGGACCTCCAGCGCTGGAGAGCGGCAACGGCGGTGACCACGACCTGGTCGAGCGAGGCCCGTCGCTCGGCGACGCCCTCCGGGTCGACGGCCGACCGCACCATCGAGGTTGGGCTCCCCAGCCGACTCCTGATCGACTCCCTGTTGCCTCGTCCTGACTCTTAGCACTCTCGGCGGGTGAGTGCCAGAGGCTCCGATCCTCCAGGCGCCGGGGCGGCACCCGGCCTCACGGTCCGGAGCCGATGAGCGACAGGACGTGGTCGACCGCTGCCTGGCCGCGACCGAGCGCGTCAATGGATGCCGCGAGCCGCCTTGCCGCGTCGGCGTAGGAGGGGTCGTCGAGCACGGCGGTCAGGGCCGCAGCGATGGACTCGGAGGCGGCTCCCGCCTCGAGGGTGATGCCTGCGCCACACGCCTGCACCCGCGCGGCGTTGAGCGGCTGCTCGCGCCCTTGGGGGATGCACAGCAGGGGAATGCCGTGGGCGATGCTGGCCATGACGGTGCTCAGCCCGGCGTGGGTCACCACCGCCGAGACGAGCGGAAGCACCTCGGCGTGAGGGAGGTAGCGGTGGACGGCGACGTTGGGAGGCACCGAGGGCAGCTCAACGGCTATCCCCCCGAGGGTGAGCAAGCCTCGCACCGACAGCCCGGCCAGCGCTTCGAGGATGGGGGGAAGGGCCTCCTGCTGACGCATGGGGGTCGTGCTCAACGACACGAGCACGAGGGGACGGTCGTCGGTGGGGTCGAATCCCAGGTCGTGCGGCGTACCGGGAGGGGCCGGGTCGAGGATGGGGCCCACGTAGTGGGTCTCGTCGCCGCGCGGCGCGCCCGGGTAGTCGAAGGCCTCGGGTACGAGCACGAGCACCTTCGCGGCGCGCCGCAGCTGGTCGAGGGTCGCCGGTGCAGCCAGGTCGGCCATCCCGAAGGCCTTGCGGCACTGGCTCACGTTCACGGAGATGTCGCCCCAGAAGCACACGAAGGGCTGGTACAGCACGTGCACGAGCACCGCCGTGGGGAGCCCGAGCCGCTCCGCCGCGACCAGGCCGGCGCCGAGCATGCAGTCGACCACCACGACGTCGGGGCGGAACTGTGCCGCCGCGGCCAGGACGTCGTGCGCGGTGGCGAGCCCGTTGCGCATCTCGTGGAAGCGAGCCGGGTCCTCCTCCAGGCTCACCCCGGCGGGCCAAGGCTCCACCGAGCGGTACTCGAGGAGCTGCGCGCCAGACCGGGCCACGGCCTCGGCGACCGAGCGCTCCGCCGGTGCGGCGTCCGCCAGCAGGGCGACGTCGTGGCCGGCGGCGACCAGCCGGGCCGCCAGGGCTAGGGCGG
This sequence comes from Acidimicrobiales bacterium, assembly GCA_035294085.1. Taxonomy (NCBI): domain Bacteria; kingdom Bacillati; phylum Actinomycetota; class Acidimicrobiia; order Acidimicrobiales; species Acidimicrobiales bacterium. Next base: position 2,377 of record DATGLP010000013.1, read on the forward strand.
GGGGGAAGTTGCCGCCGCCTCCCCAGCTGACGATGAGCACGCGCCCGCCGGCCAACAGGACGTGGTTCCGCCTCCGGCTTCGGCCTCGGCCTTGAGGCGCTCGAGGGTCTGGCGCATGGCCTGCTCGCGCCGGCGGTCGCGGTCGGCCATGAGGTAGTCCTCGGCGATGCGGGCCGACAGGGGAAGCCAGTGGACCTCGAAGGACTCGACGAGGTTCACCCCTCCGTCGGAGGGCTCGATCCGATACGACCAGGTCACCATCTCCTTGCCCCGTACCAGGGTGGACCAGCTGAGCTCCTTGTTGGGGACCGCCGTCTTCACCTGGCAGGCGACCGACCACCTCATGCGCCCGTAGCGGTTCCAGCCCCGAAAGCGCGCCCCGGGCACGGCGGGCGAGCTGGCGCCACCCTCCCAGGCGACTCGGTAGCACTCGGGGCTCCACTCCCCCATGCGCTCGAGGTCCGACAGCAGCGCCCAGACCCGTTCCGCTGGGGCGTTCACGTGGACCTGGACGGTTCCCGTGCGGGCGGTTCTCATCGTGGACCTCCCTGTGTGCTCGTCCCGGCCGGCCGGCGCGCGCCCTGGCGCCCCTTCCGGCGCTGCTTGCTCTTCAGGTGGTCGTAGGCCATGTCGGCCACGACGTCGATCAGCCGTGCCCAGCGGTCCCCGCCGGGGTCGTTGGCGATCTGCTGGTCGACGAGGCCCGAGCTCAAGGCGGTGAGCAGGTCCTCGTCCTCCTGGTCGTGCACGAGCCCCGCCCTGGCCAGGTCCTCCCGCAGCAGCGTCATCACCTCGACGGCCTTGGCGTAGGACGCAGGGGAGGGCTCGAAGCCCGGGACGGTCCTCTGGAACAGGAGCTGGTACCGGGCCGGGTCGGAGGTGCAGAACTCGAAGTACAGGCGGAACCCAGCGCGCAGCCGCTGACGGGCGTCGGTGGGCAGCTCGGCCCGGCGCTCCTCCAGGAAGGCCAAGAACTCGTCGTTGCCCTGGGCGAACATGGCGTCGTAGAGGTCGTTCTTCGAAGCGAAGTACTGGTAGAGCGATGGCACCCGCATGTCCACCCGGGCCGCCACCTCCGCCAGGGTGAGCCCCGCCAGGCCCCGGTGGCGGGCCACCTCCCACGCGGCCACCACGATCTCGGCCTTGGTCGCCTCGTGCCGGCGGGCTCGTCGATCGTGACTCGGTAGTCCTAATGCCACTAGAACATTCTCCGTGGCTTCGGCTGCCCTGTCAAGGTGCCGCCGCGCTGAGGGCGCTGATACCCCATGGCGTATACCGCCGACCGCGGCCTGCCTTCCCGCCGTCGGGCAGGTCGCTCCGCTGGCCAGCCCGCCGGCGCAGCCGGCCGGATTCAGAGAGCAGGCAGCCAGGGTGGCGCGCGATCGTCCGGCAGAAGCGCGCTTCGGGTCGCATCCGACGGTGGCCGCGCCTGTCGTGGGCGGGCCATCGGTCTCGGCGCGCCAGGCCCCGAGCCGTTGTCCGAGGGACCTGCCGAGCACTCGTCACGCCCGGCGGGGCGGATGCGGCGGCGTGCTGCACGAGGCTGTTGCGGAGTTCCAGAGGCGTGGCGTTCGCCCCGCGACGGCCGGTTCGCGGCCGTGGGCCGCGGGCAGTGACGATCGGCCCTTGTCCACGGCGCTCGGCGCGTGTCGCGATGGCAGGTGTGGGCGGCGGCGGCACCTCGGTGGGCTCGCAGGCGTTCTCGATCCGAAGCACGGAAGGAGGCCGCATGAGCGACATCGCACGGGTGACAGAGATCTCGGCCCGCTCACCGGAGAGCTTCGAGGCCGCGATCAGGCTTGGCGTCAAGCGGGCGACCGAGACGCTGCGGGGCGTCACGGCTGCCTGGGTGAAGGACCAGCAGGTGAAGGTCCAGGGCAACGAGGTCGTCGAGTTCCAGGTGAACATGCTCGTGACCTTCGTGCTCGAGTAGTCCCGCGACGGAACGGACGCTCGGGCTGGCCCGAGCCTGTCGCGCGTCCAGGGCGCCTCGGGGACAGGCTCGGCGGTGCGACGGGCTCACTCCGACCGCCGGGTTCGTGTCCGCTAGCGTCCGAACGGATGTGCTGAGGCATGGAGGCCACCGAGCCCTGGCGGCAGCGCGCAGCGGATGCCCGACGCTTCCTGGAGACGGGCGAGTGGGTGGAGTGACGAAGGTGCTCACGAGGGAGGACTGCGTCGTCAACTGCTCGATCCTCTTCGGGGAGTACCCGCTTCGCGATCGGCCGTCGCGGGCGTTCGCCGCCGGTTTCCGCCGCATCGAGCTGTGGTGGCCGTTCGCGAGCGCGGTACCCGGCGATAGCGAGATCGACAGGCTGTGCTCGGCGATTGAGGACGCGGGGGTGCAGCTGTACGGGCTCAACCTGTTCGCGGGGGACATGGCCGCGGGGGAGCGGGGGATCCTGTCGGCGCCGGCGCGGTCGGCGGAGTACGACGACAACCTGGCGGTTGTCGCGAGCATCGCGACCAGGCTGGGGTGCCGGACGTTCAACGCGCTGTACGGCAATCGGCTGGAGGGCGTCACCCCCGACGAGCAAGACGAAGTCGCCTGCGAGCGACTGCGCGAGGCGGCGGCGATTCTCGGACGGGCTGGCGGTCGGGTGCTCGTCGAGCCACTCAGCGGCGGAGCCGGCTATCCGCTCCGCCTGGCTGCCGACGCGGTACGGGTGATCGAACGGGCCGAGGCGGCGTCGCCGCTCGGGAACGTCTTCCTGCTCGCGGACCTCTACCACCTGGCCGTCAACGGGGACGACGTCTCGGCCGCGATCCGGCGCTTCGGGCCTCGGATCGGCCACGTGCAGATCGCCGACGCGCCGGGCCGCCACGAGCCAGGCACCGGCGGGCTCCCGCTCGCGCGGTGGATCGGCGAGCTGCAGGCCGCGGGCTACGAGGGCCCGTACGCGCTCGAGTACCACCCGAGCACGCGGACCGAGGCGAGCTTCGGTTGGCTCGCGCGGACGGCTGTCCCCAGGCGGTCCGCTGACGAACCGGAGAGCCTCGGTCCTTCGACGTCGTAGAAGCTGGCCGCTCGACGAGAGGGCGACCTCGTCGCCCGGAGATGGCGGACGACGCGCGAAGCGCCTCGCGCCGAGCAGGGCGAGGCTCCGGCGTCCGCGACCCACCGGACGGCGCCAGCTCGCGCGCCGGCTGGGCCGGAGGTGCTGGTGAGGGCGGGGCGCAGGGGACGGGGCCGGGTGCGCCCGAGCCACCCTTCGTGGACCCGGCGAGCAGCTGGAGGGGACGCGCCTAGCCGAGCCTCCAAGGAGGGCGACGGGCGCATAAGGTATGCACCAGTATACGACAGTTTACGAGTTGTGGAGGCAGCGTTGGGTGCCTGGCTCCGGTCCGGTCGATCACGCGGCCCCACGCCCGCCGAGGGGCGTGGGCCCGTGCGCGCCGCAGTCGACCTGCTCGACGCGGGTCCGTTCGACGTCGTCGTCCTCGGCGGCGGGAACGCGGCCCTCGTTGCGGCGCTGACGGCGCGGGAGGCCGGTCGCCGTGTCCTGCTCCTCGAGCGTGCGCCGGAGGCGCAGCGTGGTGGCAACAGCCGGCACACGAGGAACATCCGCTGCGTCCACGACGGGAACGACGGCCGCTCGGTGGGCGGCTACGGCTTCGACGAGCTCTGGTCCGATCTCTGCGGCGTCGGGGACGGGCCTGCGGACGAGAAGCTGGCAGCGCTCACCATCCGGGCTTCGGCGGAGCTCCCGGCCTGGATGAGCGCGCGAGGGGTGCGCTGGCAGGCTGCGCTCGCCGGGACGCTCCAGCTGGATCGCACCAACAGGTTCTTCCTCGGTGGCGGGAAGGCGCTAGTGAACACCTACTACCGGCGTGCCGCCGCCCTCGGCGTGCACGTCGCCTACGGCGTGACGGCCGAGGATCTCGTCGTCGAGGGCGATCGGTGCACGGCGGTCGTCGCGAGCTGCGCCGGCCGGACCTTCGAGGTCGCCGCCAAGGCAGTCGTGTGCGCTGCTGGCGGGTTCGAGGCGAACCTCGAGTGGCTGCGCGCCTACTGGGGGGACGCCGTCGACAGCTTCGTCGTGCGGGGACCGCGCGACAACGACGGCCGTGTGCTGCGCGCCCTCTACCGTGCCGGTGCGCGCCGGGTCGGGCGTGAGGAGGGCTTCCACGCGGTCGCGGTGGACGCGCGCTCGCCCCGCTTCGACGGGGGGATCGCGACGCGCATCGACGCCATCCCCTTCGGGATCGTCGTCAACCGGGATGCGCAGCGCTTCTACGACGAAGGCGAGGACATCTGGCCGAAGCGCTACGCGCAGTGGGGCCGCAACATCGCGCGCCAGCCCGGCCAGATCGCCTACTGCCTGTGGGACTCGAAGGCGGCGGGGAGGTTCCTGCCGCCGATGTTCCCGCCGCTGCAGGCGGGCTCGGTGGACGAGCTCGCTCTGCAGCTCGGCCTGGATCCTCGGGCGCTCGGTGCGACGGTCGACTCGTACAACTCGCGCGCGGGCGACCCCGCCACGTTCCGGCCGGGCGAGCCGGACGGGTGCGCGACCCGAGGCCTCGTACCTCCGAAGAGCAACTGGGCGCTGCCGCTCGACCAGCCTCCCTTCTTCGCCGTGCCGCTGCGCCCGGGGATCACCTTCACCTACCTGGGCGTCGCGGTCGACGAGCGGGGCCGCGTCGTGGGGGCGGACGGGACGCCATTCGTCAACGTGACGGCAGCGGGAGAGATCATGTCGGGGAACATCCTGTCGAGCGGCTACCTCGCCGGGTTCGGCATGACGATCGGCACCGTCTGGGGCCGCATCGCCGGGAGGACGGCGGCCGATGTCGCGGCGTGAGGCGCTGCGCGCCGAGGCGGTGCGCCAGCTCAGGATCTGCGACGCCTGTCGCTACTGCGAGGGGTACTGCGCGGTCTTCCCAGCGCTCGAACGCAGGTCGCCGGAGATCGAGGGGAGCGTCGACTACCTCGCGAACCTGTGCCACGACTGCCGCGCCTGCTACTACGCGTGCATGTACGCGCCGCCGCACGAGTTCGCGGTGAACATCCCGCGCATCCTGCAGGACGCCCGGCTCGCTGGCTACGACGAGTTCGTGAGCCGACGGGCGCCGCACCGGCCTCTGCTGCGGGGCCAGTGGGTCGTTCCTGCCGCGGCCCTCGGTCTCATCTCCCTGCTGGTGGCGACGGTCAGCGCGGCGAGCGTGGGCCTCGGCGCGTTCTGGCGTCACGGCCACGGCGCGGCCTCCCCCTACCAGAGCCTTCCCTACCCGGCCCTGCTCGTGCTCGCAGGGATCCCGACCCTGTGGGGGGTCGCGATCCTCGCCCGGGCGAACGTCCGCTACTGGCGCGCGACGGGCGGGCTACGTGGCGCGAGCGTTCGCCCGGCTGCGCTGTACCGGGCGCTGCGGGATGCGGCGGTGCTCGCGAACCTGCGAGGTGGCGGCGGTGAGTGCTTCTACCCCGACGAGCGCCCGAGCCCGCTCCGGCGCCGCCTGCACGCCGCCGTCGCCTACGGCTTCGTCCTCTGCGTTGCGTCGACCGTGAGCGCAGCGGTCGAGCAGGACCTCCTCGGCGTGCAGCCCCCGTACGGGCTCTTCTCGGTGCCGGTCCTCCTCGGGCTGGTGGGTGGCGTCGCGCTGGTCGTCGGGTGCGCGGGGCTGATCTGGCTGAAGCTGCGGTCGGACCCGGCGCCCGAGAGCGTGGCGATGGCCGTGCGCGACTACGGGCTGCTCTTCTGGCTGGGACTGCTGAGCGCGAGCGGCCTGGCCGTCCTCGGACTGCGGTGGTCCACCGTCGCGGGGGCGGCCTTCCTCGTCCACCTCGCCGTGGTCCTCACCGCCTTCGTCCTCGCGCCGTACACGAAGTTCGCGCACGTCGGCTACCGCGTGCTCGCGCTCGTCCAGGACGCGGCGGAGCGCGCTGGGCGACGAAGCGCACCGGCCCCCGCGCCGGGCGGCGGGCGCCCCGCCTAGTCCGCGCTCGCGTACATTTCGAGGCGGATGTCGCGCGCCGCGGCCATGTGCCGGGCGGCGAGCTCCCCGGCCTCCTCCTCGCGCTGGCGCGCGATGGCCTCGATGAGCGCCTCGTGCTCGGCGAGGACGGCCGGCCAGCGTCCCGGGTAGCCGAGCGTCGTCTCCGGGTAGCGCAGGAGCTGCATCTCGATGCGCTCGAGGAGGTCGACGAGCGTCCGGTTGTGGCTGGCTGCCCAGATGAGCTTGTGGAACGCACGGTTCGCCGCGACACGATCGTCGGCCTGCTGCTCAGAGAGAGCCGCCATGTCGGCGTGGGCACGGCGCAGGCGGCTCAGATCGAGGTCGGTGCGGCGCCGGGCCGCGCCGCGGGCGGCGGCGCCCTCGAGCAGGATGCGCATCTCGTAGATCTCGAGGATCTCCTCGGGGCTGCGCTGACGCACGACGTGGGCGCGGCCGCTGCGCTCGACGAGTCCGTCCTGGCGGAGCTGGAGGAGGGCCTCGCGCACGGGGGTTCTCGAGACCCCGAAGTGGCGCGCGAGCGCCGACTCGACGAGCGGCGTGCCCGGCGGCCGCTTCCCGGTCACGATGTCGTTGCGCAGCTGGGCGTACACCGACTTGGCCATGACGAGCCGCCGACCCTCCCTCCGGCTGCCTTCGGGCCGGCGGGCGCGCCCCGGAAGGGAGCGCTCGGATCCCGCTTCGGCGCGACGAAGGTAGCACCGAGGGTGTCGATGTGACCTGCCCGCGGATGCGGCCGCCGACCCGCCGGAAGGGCGCGCGAGGACCTTCGCCTCTGGGCCGCGCCGTCCGGCGGGGCGGAGCATGGCACCGGCGTTGGCGCGCACGCTCGGGGTGGAGGCGGGATGCGACGGAGGACCGTGGCCGTGGCGCTCGGAGCGCTCTCCGCTGCGTGCGTCGCGTGGTTCGGTCGCCGGCGGTTGGTGCAGCGGGCGCGGCCGTTCGCCGAGCGCTGCCGGCGCGTGGCGCGGCGATCGACGGGGCGGCTGCGCGGCCTCGGCTACCGCCTGCGGCGGGCTCGCCCGGACCCGGACGTCCCGGACCTCGTCCTCGCCGACAGGATCCGCTCGACGATCGGTCCGCTCGAGCGGCGGCTGGACGTGCCTCGAGTCCACGTGATGGTCGAGAACCACACGGCCCTCCTGCACGGCGAGGTTGCGAGCGTCGACGACGCGCGCGCGATCGAGGAGGCCGTCTCGAGGGTCTCCGGCGTGGCCGGCGTCGAGTCCTACCTCCACGTCGGGCTGACGCGAGGCGACACGCGTCCCTCGGGTGGTCGCCACGAGCAGGCGTCGCCGGCCCGCCGGCGCCTCGTCGAGGCGGCGCGCGCCGCCGGCGTGCCCGACGACCACGCCGTCGCGGCCGTCCGGGCGGTGCTGGCGACGTTCGCCGAACGGGTCCCCACCGACGAGCTGGACCACGTCCTCGCCCACCTGCCCGAGGACGTCCGGTCGATGCTCGAGCGGCCGCGCCGCTCCGGCATGCCTCGGCGGCACGACCCGCGCGCGGCCCTCCTCGGGGCCGTCGCGGCCGTGACGCCTCGCGGCGAGGAGGTCGCCCCGGCCGTCGTGGCGGCCGTGCTCGGCGAGCTGCGCCGGCTCGTCCCGGAAGAGGCCGCGGATCTCGCGGCCGTGCTCCCCGGCGAGCTGCGCAGGTGGTGGGAGGAGGCGGCAGAGCCCGCCCGCGGGGCGGGCCCGGAGACGGGAGCAGGGTCCGATGCGCTGTGACGTGTGCGGCAACGAGTACGACCGTTCCTTCGAGGTCGTGACGGACGGCGGCGAGCGGTTCGCGTTCGACAGCTTCGAGTGCGCCATCCACCGGCTCGCGCCGACCTGCGACCGCTGCGGCTGTCGCGTGATCGGGCACGGCACCGAGTCGCAGGGGCGCATCTACTGCGGCGCGCACTGTGCCGCCGCCGCAGGCGTCGTGGGGCTCGTCGACCACCTCTCGTAGCGCTCGGATGGCAGCCTCGCCCGGGCGAGCGGTGCCGGGCGCGCGGCAGCGCGCGCGCCCGCCGACGAAGGTGCGGGCGCGCGACGGCACCATTCGCCCCTTCGACGCGGCTCGCATCGAGCGGGCCGTGGAGCTCGCCGCTCGGGAGGTGGGCGCGGCGGAACCGGCACTCGGCGCGAAGATCGCCCGGGCGGTCGTCGACGACCTGGCGAGCGCGTTCCCCGGCGGGCTCGCGAGCGTGGAGGATGTCCAGGACGCCATCGAGCGTGAGCTCATGGCGGCCGACCTCGCTGACGTCGCTCGTGCCTACGTCGTGTTCCGCCGCCGCCGGGCCGAGGTGCGGGAGTCCAAGCGGCTGCTCGGCGTGCGCGACGAGCTGAAGCTCGGCATCGCTGCGGTCACGGTGCTCAAGGAGCGCTACCTGCGGCGGGACGCGCACGGACGCGTCAGCGAGTCGACGGGCGAGATGATGGACCGGGTCGCCGGCCACGTCGCCCAGGCCGAGGAGGCCTACGAGCCCGGTTCGTCGACCAGGTGGGCCGACGCCTTCGCGCGCGCGCTGCGAGGGCTCGAGTTCCTGCCGAACTCGCCGACGCTCATGAACGCGGGCACCGGCCTCGGCCTCCTGTCGGCCTGCGTGGTGCTGCCCGTCGAGGACTCCCTCGCCTCTCTCTTCTCGGCGCTTCGCGACGCCGCCCTCGTCCACCAGAGCGGGGGCGGCACGGGGTTCTCGTTCTCCCACGTGCGCCCCGCTGGCGACCGGGTGGCGAGCACGGGTGGCCGCGCGAGCGGCCCCGTCTCCTTCCTCAAGGTCTTCGACGTGGCGGCCGAGGTGGTGCGCGCCGGCGGGAGGCGTCGCGGCGCGAGCATGGCCGTGCTCGACGTGTCCCATCCCGACATCGTGGAGTTCGCCCGGGCGAAGCTCGAGGGCGACGCCCTCCCGAGCTTCAACCTCTCGGTGGCCGTGCACGACCGGTTCATGCGTGCCGTGGCGGGCAACGAGGTTCACCGGCTGGTCAATCCCCGCACCGGGCGGACCGTGGCGACGGTGCGGGCCGGGGAGCTGTTCCAGACGCTCTGTGAGGCGGCCTGGGCGAGCGGGGACCCGGGGCTCGTGTTCATCGACCGCATCAACCGCTCGAACCCGCTGCCCTCGCTCGGTCGCATCGAGGCGACGAACCCCTGCGGGGAGGTCCCCCTCCTTCCCTACGAGTCGTGCAACCTCGCATCGATCAACCTCGCCCGCCTCGTCGTCGACGGCCGAGTCGACTGGGAGCGCCTTCGCGCCGTCGCCGGCCTGGCGCTGCGCTTCCTCGACGACGAGATCGACGTCAACGGCTACCCGGTGCCGGAGCTGGGTCCAGCCGCGCTGGCGAGCCGCAAGGTCGGACTCGGCATGATGGGGCTCGCCGAGCTCCTCGCCGCTCTCGAGGTGCCCTACGACAGCGAGGAGGCGCTGCGCCTGGCCGGCCGCGTCGCGAGGACCATCGCGGCGAGCGCGCGCGACGCTTCGGCCGCGCTGGCGAGCCAACGCGGCCCGTTCCCGCTGTTCGCCGAGAGCCGCTTCGCGCGCCGCGGCTTCCCGCCGCTGCGCAACGCGCAGCTCACCGCGGTGCCGCCGACCGGGACGGTGTCGCTCATCGCCGGGACGACCGCCGGGATCGAGCCCCTGTTCGCCGTCGCGTACGTCCGCAACGTCCTCGGGCGCCACCTCGTCGAGGTGAACCCCCTCTTCGAGCGCGTCGCCCGCCGGCGCGGCTTCTACTCGGAGTCGCTCGTCGCCGACATCGCGCGCACCGGCCGGGTCGGCGACGACCCCCGCGTGCCGCCGCGCACGCGCGCCGCGTTCGTGACGGCCCTGGAGATCCCCCCCGCCTGGCACCTGCGCATGCAGGCGGCGGTCCAGCGCTACACGGACGCGGCGGTGTCGAAGACGGTGAACCTGTCCGCAGACGCGTCCGTCGAGGACGTGCGGTCGATCTTCCTCGGGGCGTGGCGCGCCCGCCTGAAGGGCATCACCGTCTACCGCTACGGCAGCAAGGAGGGTCAGGTGCTCACGCTCGTCGGGGACGGGGACGGTGCACCGGTCGTGCGCGCGGCGGCGGAGTACGCAGGCGGCTGCGCAGGCCGCGCCTGCGAGTTCTGAGCGGCGCCGCGAGCGCGACCTGGCCGCCCCGGCGGGCTGACGTCAGCCGCGCCCTGGGTGGCGCAGGCCGTGTCGGTGCTTCGCGAAGGGCCGCGTCCCGGAGGCTGGTGGCGCTGGCGCCGGCGCCCAGCGCGCCCAGCGGCGGTGCCGGTGGCCGGGGGCGTGCGCCTCGTCCACGGCGGGCGGTTGGGCCGCGGTCGAGACCTCCGGCGCGGGCGGGGACATGACGGACGCCGCGAAGTCCTGCGCGGCGCGGGCCAGCCGTGACCGCCGGCGCGAGCGAGCCCAGGCGAGCCCGACGGCCGACGCGGCGCCGAGGGCCGCGTACCTCCTCGTGATCCGCATCACCACCACCTCCGGGCGCGAGTCGGCGTCATCGCGCCTCGTCCTCGTCCTCCGAGACGCTCCGGCCGCGCCCGACGCCGCGGGCAGGACGGCCGGCGGCGCGCGCCTGGCACGTGATGCAGCGCGTCGCAGTCGGGATCGCCTCGAGGCGGGCGCGGCCGATCGACTGGCCGCACGACTCGCACCGCCCGTAGGTGTGGGTGTCGATGCGTCGGAGGGCGTCGTCGATCCTCGCCAGCCGCTCGACGGCGGCGGCGTGCTCGGCGCGGGCGCGCTCGAGCTCGACGCTCGCCGTCTCGCCGGTGCCGAAGCCCTCCTCTGCCGACTCGCCCGCCTCGCGGCGCCGGAGGAGGGCGTTGACCTCGGTGGCGAGCATTTCGACGGTACGCGCCTCGCTGGCGCGTAGCTCCTCGAGCAGCGCGCGCTGGTGCCGGAGGAAGTCCTCGTCGACCACGTCTGCCTGCGGTGATGTGGTCACGCAGCTTTTCCTACCCAGATCGGCGTCGGCGCGCTCGCTCGAGCGAGGGGGAGGCGTTCCGGCGGGACGGGCCCGGCCTGCGCGGCGCTCCTGCCCGCCGCCCGGCACACGCAACGTGCGGCGCGCGCTAGCGCTCTGGCAGACTCGGGCCGTGCCAGGCGCGTCGGGGTGGCGACCGAGAGACGGGCGCGCCTCGCCGAGCGGCTGCCCACGGCCGTGCCGGCGCCTGCCCGTCCCTGCGGCGGGGGAGCGGGCCCGGTCGCATGGCGCAGCGCGCCGGTGCCTCGCCGGTGCGGGCCGGTCGCGCGCCGCGAGCCGTTCGCGATGCTGAGCCGCTACCCGGCCGTGATGGCGGTCGGCGCGCTCGCGCTCGCGGTGGCGGGCGCGCGCCTCGCTCGCCTCGCCCGCCTCCTCGCGAGCGGCCGGCCGGCCGAGGGTCGGACGTCCGGCTGGGACCGGCGCCTGCGACGGGAGCTGCGGGAGGTCGTCGCACAGCAGAAGCTCCTCCGCTGGACGGTGCCAGGGCTCGCCCACGCCTTCACCTTCTGGGGCTTCATCGTGCTGCTGCTCACGATCATCGAGGCCGTCGGCGACCTCTTCGACCCGAGGTTCGCGATCCCGGGCATCGGGCGCAGCGCCGCGGTGGGCTTCCTCGAGGACGCGTTCGCCTGCGCGGTCCTCGTCGCCCTCGTGGTGTTCAGCGTCATCCGGGCGCTCTCGGGGCCCCGCCGTCTCGAGCGACGGTCGCGCTTCTTCGGGTCGCACACGCGCGCCGCGTGGCTCGTGCTGGCGGCGATCGCCGCCGTCATCATCACGCTCCTCCTCTACCGTGCCGCCCAGACGAACACCGGGGACTTCCCCTACGGTTCGTGGGCGTTCGCCTCGCACGCGCTCGGCCGAGCGCTGCACCCGCTCGGGGTCTCGACGAACCGCACGCTCGAGACGGCCTTCGTCGACGTGAACGTCGCGGTGATCTTCGCCTTCCTCGTGTTCGTGGCGTACTCGAAGCACCTCCACATCTTCCTCGCGCCGCTGAACGTGGCGCTCGCGCGCGAGCCGCGCGCGCTCGGGGCGCTCGCCACGACGCCGAACATGGATCCGGAGCAGGTCAGCGAGGACACGGTCTTCGGGGCCGGCAAGATCGAGGACCTCACCTGGAAGCAGCTGCTCGACCTGGCGACCTGCACGGAGTGCGGCCGCTGCCAGAGCCAGTGCCCGGCCTGGGCGACCGGCAAGCCGTTGTCGCCGAAGCTCCTCGTCATGGACCTGCGCGACGAGCTCTTCGCTGCGGCGCCGCGCCTGCTCGCCGCGAGGCGGCAGCGAGGCGGCGAGGTGGGTGGGGTGCCGGGCGCGAGGGCACTCGTGCCCGACGTCATCGCGCCGGAGGTGCTGTGGGCGTGCACGACCTGCGGCGCGTGCGTGGAGGAGTGCCCGGTCGACATCGAGCACGTCGACACGATCGTCGACCTTCGCCGCTACCAGGTGCTGATGGAGGCGCAGTTCCCGTCCGAGGCGGGCTCGATGCTGCGCAACATCGAGGCGCGGGGCGACCCCTGGGGCCTCGGCCCGGCGAAGCGCCTCGAGTGGCTCGCGGACCTCGGCTTCGAGGTACCCGTCGTGGCCGATGGCATGCCCCCCGACGTCGAGTACCTGCTGTGGGTCGGCTGCGCCGGCGCTCTCGACGAGCGGGCGAGACGCACGACGCAGGCGGTCGCACGGGTGCTCCGGCAGGCCGGCGTCTCGTTCGCGGTGCTCGGGCCCCGGGAGTCGTGCACCGGCGACCCGGCGCGGCGCCTCGGGAACGAGTTCCTCTTCCAGGACCAGGCCCGCCGCAACGTCGCGACCCTCGAGGGCGCCGGGGTCAAGAAGGTCATCGCGACGTGCCCGCACTGCTTCAACGCCTTGGCGCGCGAGTACCCGTCGCTCGGCGGCACCTTCACGGTGGTGCACCACTCGCAGCTCCTGGCGTCCCTGCTCGCCGACGGCCGACTGGAGGCGGGCTGCCTCGACGCCACCGTCACCTACCACGACCCGTGCTACCTCGGACGGCACAATCGGGTCTTCGACGAGCCGCGAGCGGTGCTCGAGGCCGTCGACGGCGTGCGCACGGTCGAGATGCACCGCTGCCGCGAGCACGGCTTCTGCTGCGGGGCAGGCGGCGCGCGGATGTGGATGGAGGAGACGATCGGCACGCGCATCAACGCGAACCGCATCGACGAGGCGCTCGGCACGGGCGCGGCGGTCGTCTCCACCGCCTGTCCCTACTGCATGATCATGCTCGACGATGCGGTGAAGGCCGCCGGCCGCGGGGACGACGTGGAGGTCCTCGATCTGGCCCAGGTCCTCGAACGATCCGTACACGCTCGTGTCGAGGCCGCCACCTCCGGCGGCCGCCGGACCGGTGCCCCGGAGGAGCCGGGGCTCGCCTGACCCTCGCCGGCTCGCCGAGCGTCTCGGGGGGAGCGACCCCGAGAGGTCGCTCCCCCCGCGCCCGTGCGGCCCCCGGCCCCTACGACGCGTGGCCCTGGTCGATGACCTCGAAGGCGCTGCTCGCCTCGAGCGCCGCGACGTCGGCGTCCTTCGGCGCGCGCACCTTCACGATCCCGCGGTCACCGGCCGTGATGGGCGCCCGGTCGTGGAGCACGACGCGGGTCTTCGTCGTCGTGGGGATGACGAGGGTCTGGCCCCGGAGGGTCGCCCGCCCGAAGTTGGACGCGGCGACCGTGATCGAGACCGAGCCGTCCGCGCTCGACGACGCCGGCGTGTAGGCGCCGAGCGTCCCACGCAGCACGAACAGGACGCTCGGCGACGGCGCGGCGGTCGGCTTGCCGCGGGTGCCCTGGCTGCCCTTCGAGGCAGGGGGGCTCCCGCTGCCGGCGGAGCCGTGGCCCTGGTCGATGACCTCGAGGGCGCTGCTCGCCTCGAGCGCCGCGACGTCGGCGTCCTTCGGCGCGCGCACCTTCACGATCCCGCGGTCACCGGCCGTGATGGGCGCGCGGTCGTGGAGCACGACGCGGGTCTTCGTCGTCGTGGGGATGACGAGGGTCTGGCCCCGGAGGGTCGCCCGCCCGAAGTTGGACGCCGCGACCGTGATCGAGACCGAGCCGTCCGCGCTCGACGACGCCGGCGTGTAGGCGCCGAGCGTCCCCCGCAGCACGAACAGGACGCTCGGGTGCCCGTGCGAGCCGCGGGTGGAGTGCCTGCTCGTGGCCGAGGTCGGTGGGCCCGAGGGGTGCGTCGGCGGTGACGCCAGCGCGCTCGCCGGCGCGAGGGCGCCGAGCAGGAGTGCGCCTGCGGTTGCCATCAGGATCCGTCTCATGTCGTTCCTCCCCATCTCAACGAAGCGGTCGGTTGACCGCTGGTTCACCGTCCCCGGATGCTCCGGGGCCGACCTGGGTGGCGCCGGGCTCTGTCGTGCCGGTCGCTCCTGGCGTCGCCGTCGCCGGCGAGGCGCCCGTCTGGTGCCGTCCGTGCCCGCCGGCGGGCGGCGAGCTCCCGGCGACGGGCGACGAGCTCGTGGTGGGCGTCGACCGAGGCGGTCGCGTCCGCTGGACGCTCCCGCTCGTGCTCGTCTGCCTCCCGTGGCTCGGTCCACGGCGCTGCGGGTGGGAGTGGTGTCGCGCGCCGGCGGGAGCGTGGCGAGGCGTCCCCTCGCCGTGCGCGCGCGTGGGCTGGGGCGAGGACGGGGCGGGCGCGGGCGGGCTCGTCGGCGGCGCCGAGGTAGCCGGCACGCTCGTGGAGCTGGGCGACGTGACGCGCGTGGCGCTCGTCGGTCGCCTCGTCGGTGTCGCGCACGGCGTGTGGTGCCGCGCGGGGCTCGCCGTGCGCTCGTGCTCGCAGCGCCCCGCGCCACGGCGCGGAGCGTGGCTCGACGTCTCGGTCCGCCGCCTGGCAGGCACGGTGCCGGCCGGCGGGCGGGGGAGGGAGATCCCCAGGTGGTGCAGCGCGCGCGCCACGGGCGCCTGCAGCGACGCGGGTAGCGCGCCCGTGGCGGCCGCAGCGATGCCCCCGGTCAGCGCCGCGCCGAGGGCTGCCGCCGCGATGCGCAGGGCGAGGCGAGGAGCGAGGCGCCGGGCGGGGGCCACCTGGGGCACCGGGCGGCTGGCGCGCACGAGCGCGGCCACCTCGGCGACGAGCTCCTCGGTGCCGGCGAGCTCGAACGGCGCGGCAGGTGCCTGGGCCGCCCGGATGAGCGCGGCGAGCGCGGCCAGGTCCGCGGGCGCGTCCTGCGGGTCGATCCGCCCGGTGAGCAGGGCCTCCTCGAGATCGTTGCGTCGCATCGCACCGGAGACATCGTCCGACGCGCTCACGGCGTTACCGCGTCCCGGCCGAGGCGCGCCGCGAGCCTGCGCAGGGCGCGGTGCTGGAGCACGCGCACCGAGACGGTGCTGCGCCCGAGCACCCGGGCGACCTCCTCGGCGCGCAGGCCGGCGACGACGCGAAGGAGCAGCACCTCCGCCTGCTCGGGCGGCAGCGCCTGCACGAGCGCCTCGATCGCCGCCTGCGCGCTCGCAGCGCCGAGGACCTCCTCCTCGGCGCCGCTCGCCGCGGGGTCGGCGGGCGCCTGCGCGAGCGGCACGGTGCGCGGCCGGCGCAGGTGCGCGCGCTGGTGGTCGACGAGGCGACGCCGAGCGATCGTGAACAGGAGCGCGCGGAACTCACCGAACGACCCCTCGAACGTCGGCAGCAGTCGTGCCGCTGCGAGCCACGTCTCCGACGCGAGGTCCTCGGCCGCCGTGGGCGCCCGCTGGCGCAGGTAGCGGAGGAGCTGGGGGTGCAGCGCCCGGAAGAGCTGCGCGACGGCACGGTCCTCGCCCCGCTGGGCCCCTGCGAGCGCCTCCTCGAGCTCGGGCGAGCTCATCGTCGGTGGCGGCGCGCGCCACGAGGCGCGCGCCCTCCCGACGCGGCCTGCCGGCGCAGGGCGCGCTCGGTCCGAGCGCGCCCGGGGCCCGGCACGCCACCGGGCGCTGGCGAGGTCGCGACCACGTGGCGTGCGACGAGAGCACGAGCCGCGCGGCGCGGCCCGCCTCGCGCTCGAGACCCGGGGCGATCGCTCGCGAGGCGCGCCACCTCACGAGGTGGCGCGGCAGCGGCGCCGGCGCTCGGGCGCCCCGGTGCCGCCTCGCAGGAGCGCTCGGGCGCGAACGGGACGCGTGCTCGCGGCTCGCGGCCCGTCGGGGCGCTCTCGCTCACGGGCGGCCTGCGCACCGGCGCAGCGGTCGCCGGCTCGTCCACCTGGTGCGGCGCGACCGCGGCGAGGGCGGGCGGTCGTCGCTCGATCGGTGCGTCGGCCTACGGCGTGCCCTGGGGCCTGCCGCACAGGTTCGCGTTGGCGCTCCCGGTGGCGGGACCGCTCGCGCCGCGCCCGTTCGGGCCGGACGGCGCCCCGCCGAGGTTCGAGATCCCGACGCCGAAGTTGTACTCCCGGCCGAAGGCTCCGAAGGACCCGTGGCCGGCGCAGGTCGTGTGGCCGAGCGCGACGGTCGACCCCGGCACCGGCTGGGAGCCGTCAGCGGCGAGCGCCGGCGTGCCGGTGGCCACGAGCAGCGCGCCGCAGAGCACGGCGGCGACGAGGTAGCGCTTCATGAGTAGTCCTCTCCCAGGCACGTTGCGGATGGCCAGTCTTCCAGCCGCTCTGCCGGCCGGCAAGGACTCGCTGCGCCGGCGCCGCCCCTGCACGGGCACGAGCAGCGAGGTCGTGTCGGTCGCGCTTGACCGGCTCGGCCGCCTCGGGCTAGCCAGGACTGCCCGCGAGGCCGACGGGAGATGAGATGACCTTCACCGATCAACTGCTCGAACGGGCGAGGCGCCGAGCGTACGAGGCGGGGGGGCCGTCGAGCGCGCCGCCGAAGGTGGCCGTGCTCGCCTGCATGGATGCCCGCATCGACGTCTACCGGCTGCTCGGCCTGTCGCTCGGCGACGCCCACGTCCTGCGCAACGCCGGCGGGGTCGTCACCGACGACGCCATCCGCTCCCTCGTGCTCTCGCAGCGCCTGTTCGGCACGAGGGAGATCGTCCTCGTCCACCACACGGACTGCGGAATGACGACCTTTCACGACGATGCGCTGCGAGACGAGATCGCCCGCGAGGTGGGCTTCCGCCCGCCCTTCGCCCTCGAGGCGTTCGCGGATCCCCGCGAGGACGTGCGCCAGTCGATCGCTCGCCTGCGCGCGTGCCCCTTCCTCCCCCACCGAGCACACGTCCGTGGCTTCGTGCTCGACGTGCACTCCGGCGCGCTCGAGGAGGTCGTCGCGCCGGGCGCGTGACCCTGGCGCGTCGACCCTCCCCGGTGGAGCGAGCGCCCTACGCGCTGTGCGGCTGCTGGTCGCGCCGGCCGGCGCCGGTGCGCGGGTGCGCCGGCGGGAGCGGCACGACCGGAGCGCCGACGAAGGACTCGTAGCGCTTGACCCGCTCGTTCACGTGCTCGGCGACGCTGCGCTCGAAGTCCGCCGCGTGGCGGGCGGCCTCCCGCAGCTGGTCCTCGGAGGTGAGGATCCGCACGAGCGAGGGGGGCTCTCGTGGTGGTGTGGCGGCTGCCCTCGGCCGCCCTCGCCGCCAGCTACCGGCGACCCCGGCGATCGAGACGACGACCGCCGCCGGAACGACGAAGAGCGCGAGCTCTCGCATCACCGACCCCCTTGCTGCAACCTCCTGTTGTCCTCGCGAACCCCCCGTGCGCGCTTCGCCTTCCCAGTATGACAGCCGGCACCAGGGTCCAAGGTCACGCCCGCGCGCGCCGACCCGTCGGCGGCCGCCGGTCCGACGGGCCGCGAGGGCCTAGGTGGACCCGGCCGGCCCGTTGAGGCGCTCTCCCGAGAGCCCGGCGTGGACGAGCATCTGCAGCGCCTCGGGCTCGAGGATGGACGCCCCGGGGCTCAAGAGCCGAAGCTCGAGCGGCACGAGCACGTCGCGCTGCACCCGCAGGAGCGTCGCCGGGTCGCCCCTCGTGAGCTGCAGGAGCTCGCCGGCAAGCTGACGGGTCACCGACGCCCACGGCCCCGCGAGGGGCGACTCGCGCCGCCAGGCAGAGAAGCGGGACCTCGCCAGGCGCCGCAGGCGGCGCGCGTCGCCGTGGGCGAGGGGGTGGATCGAGATCCACGGGGACGTCGACGGCTCGCGCCGCCGGTCGGCGCGCGGGACGTCGCCGTCGAGGAAGAGCTCGCACTGCGCGACGAGCCGGTGCGGCGCGACGCGGCGTAGGAGCCACCTGCTCCACCAGCCAGACATGGCACCTCCTTCCTCTCGACGAGCCGATCTTGGCCGGGGGTTCCCGGTCCGAGAAGGGACGAAGGTCACCGAAGCCCCGCGGCCGACGCCCTCGTCGGCGAGCTCAGCGCCACCGCGGCGACGAGCCGGTCCCGGAAGGGTTCCGACCGCGATCCCCGTCGGCCAGACCCGCCTCGTGGAGCTGGGCGAGGCGGTCGCGGAACTCGGCCTCGTCGATCTCGCCAGCGGCGAAGCGGCGGGCGAGGATCTGCGCGGGGTCGTCGTCGCGGCGGGTCGCGGGCGGTTCCCGGTGGGAGCGGTAGGACCCGACGAGGGCGAGGACGACCCAGACGAGCACGCCCCAGAACGCCACGGTGAGGAGGAATCCGAACAGGAAGCCCCACCAGTGCACCCCCGAACTCCAGTACCACATCATCGCGCCGATCCTCCTCGCCGGGCGCCGTCCGGTGCCCTCCTCGTCCAGTTCGGGCCGGCGACGGCGCTGGGTGGTAGTGGCGGAGGTCCCGAAGGCGACGCCCGACCGAGCGCGTCGGTGCGGGGCCCCGTGTCCGCCCCTCAGCGGCCTGGAGAGGGGCGCGCCGGGCGCGGGACGCCCGATCCGTCGGGCGGCAGGGCGTCCCGGTCGATCCGCGGACGGCGCGGCAGGTCGTGCCAGTCGCGCCCGCGACCGCCGGCGCGCCGTCTGCCCCAGAACGGTGCGTCGAGCGCCATGAAGCACACGATCGCCACGCCCGCAGCGCCGAGGATGTACCAGGGCCAGGGGCCGAGGACCCGCAGGAGGGTCCAGTTGGACGGCGGGCGGCGCAGGAACATGTAGTTCGCGCCGAGCAGGAAGTCCATGAGGCCGACGAACGCGGTGTAGCCCGCAGAGATGGCGGTCACGCGCACGACCGCTGCGCGCCGGGGGACGACCCTGAGCCCGAGGACGAGATCGAGCGCGGCGACGACGATCCCGAGGTGGCCCGCCACGTACTGGAAGAAGACGAGGTGGGGGAAGCCGACGCTGAGGTCGGGCGTGATGATCGCCTGCAGGGCGCCGGTGAGCCCCCAGAAGTAGGCGAGCTCGACGAGCAGCGGGTGCGGGACGAAGCACGCCGTCGCGCTGACGAGGACGGCGACGTTGCACAGGGCGAGGGGGAGCGAGGTCCTCGGCGAGAAGGAGCCGCGCGCGACGAGGGCCGCGACGTAGCTCAGGGCGTCGGCGGCGAGGACGGCCCCGACGAGGCGGGAGGAGAGGGACGCGCGTCCGGGTGGCGAGCGGCGTGCGGCGACGACGAGCGCCGCGCCGGCCAGCGCGGCGAAACCGACGGCGGCGCCGTAGGCACCGGGGCTGACGATCGCGACGAGCAGCGCTTCGGTCACCGGCGGCGCGCCTCGCCCGAGCGCGCCACCTGCACGCGAACGGTGGGGTCGGCGAAGACCGGGCGGGTCACGGCGCCGGTTCGGCAGCGCGGGGCGGGCATCGCTCCTACGACGAGGCCTCGAGGAGCGCCTCGCCGCTGAGCTCGGCGATCGCCTGTCGCGCCTCGTCGCGGCACGCGACCTCGGCGGCGAACGTCGGCGCAGGAGCGGGCAGGGTGCGTCCGACGCGGATCGTGACGTCGGCGCGTCGGGGTAGGAGCCGTCCCGGGCGCAGGATGGCGCGGGTACCGACGATGCCGACGGGCACGAGCGGGCAGCCGGCGCTCGCGGCGACGGCGAAGGCGCCGAGGTGGAAGGGGCGGATGCCCGGCGCCGGGTCGAGGCGACCCTCGGGGAAGACGACGAGGCTCGCGCCGGCGCGCGCGTGCGCCGCGACGCGCGCGAGGTCCGGCTCCGTCCGTTCGGGGGAGCCGCGGTGGACGAAGACGCAGCCGATCCGCCGGAGGAAGCCGCCGACGAGACGGGCGCGCTCGAGCTCGGTGCTCGCCACGAAGGTGAGCGGCCTGCTCGACGCGGCGAGCAGGGCGGCGCCGTCGACGAAGCTCGCGTGGTTGGCGACGACGACGACCGGGCTCTCGCGCGGCAGCTCGCCCTCGGTCTCGATGCGGATGCCCGACGCCCGGCACAGCGCGCGCGTCGCGGCTCGGGCGAGGGCCCAGCGGCGCGCCGAGGGGAGCGGCAGGCGGACGAGGAGGTAGGTGGCCGCGGCGAGGGCGAGCGCGACCGACCAGGCGAAGGCGCCGAAGGCGACCTGCGCGCCGGCGCGGCCGAGACGTCCGAGCGCGGGCCGGAGGCTCGAGGCCGCGAACCGGAGGAGCTGCACGGCGGCAGGTTCCGGGGCACGGCCGAGGGCGCCTGCCTCGTAGGCGTCGCGCGTCGCCGAGCGCCTGATCTTGCCGCTCGCCGTTCGCGGGATCGAACCCGGCCGGACGAAGACGACGTCGTCGACCGGCTGGCCCACGAGCGACGCGGCGAGCGAGGCGACCTCGGCGCGCAGCGACGCCGGGTCCTCGAGGACCTCGGCCTCGGCGACGACGACGACCCGCTCGGTGCCCTGGCGCGGGTCGGGGACGCCGAGGACGGCGACGTGCCCCTGGCCGAGCGCCTCGAGCTCGCCGAGGCGCTGCTCGAGCTCTTCGGGATCGATGTTCCTGCCCCCGCGCACGACGGTGTCCTTCGAGCGCCCGGTCAGGAAGAGCTGGCCGCCGGCGAGGTAGCCGAGGTCGCCGGTCACGAGCCAACCGTCGTGCCAGAGCTTCGAGGTCGCGGCCTCGTTGCGGAGGTAGCCCGAGGTCGCGGAGGGACCGCGGCACTCGACCTCGCCGAGTCGGCGCTCGGGCAGCACGGCGCCGGCGGGGTCGACGACACGGATCTCGTAGCCCGGGAGCGGAACGCCGCTGCCCACGACGGCCCGCGCGTCGGGATCCTCGGGCCGGGTCGGCACGGCGCGGCCCGAGCGGGCGAGCGCCGAGCGCGCGACGACGTCGACGACTGGTCCGCGGCCGATCGGCGTGAAGGTGGCGCCGACGCCGACCTCGGCGAGGCCGTAGGCAGGGCACATGGCCTCGCGCCGGAAGCCCCAGCGAGCGAAGCGGCTCGTGAAGCGCTCGATCGTGGGCGCATGAACGGTCTCCGAGCCGTTGAAGGCGATCCGCCAGGAGGAGAGGTCGACCCCGTCCATCTCCTCGTCGGCGACCCGGCGAGCGCACAGCTCGTAGGCGAAGTTCGGTGCCGCCGACAAGGTTCCCCGGTACTGGGAGATGGCCACGAGCCAGCTCGCGGGGCGGGCGAGCAAGCGGAGCGGCGAGAGGACCACGAGGGGCATCCCGATGACGAGGCTGGCGTGCCACGCGCCGATGAGGCCCATGTCGTGGTAGAGGGGGAGCCAGGAGACGAAGACGTCCGCCGCGCTGGCCGCCGCGGCGTCGCCCATCGCCGCGATGTTGGCGAGCAGCTGGGCGTGGGTGAGGACGACGCCCTTCGGCTCGCCGGTGCTGCCCGACGTGTACTGGACGAGCGCGACGTCGTGCGGGCCAGGCTTGGGCAGGGCCGCCGGCGCGCCGCCGGCGAGGTCCTCCGGGCTGCGCAGCGCCCGCAGCGAGGGTACCTGGAGCGCGAGGAGGCGGGCCGCGAGGAGGGCCTCGCGCACGGTCACGAGCATCGACGCGCCGGCGTCGCTCAGGAGCCGCGCCTGGCGACGGAGGTGCTCCTCGAGCTGAGCCGGCCGCGCCGGCGGGTAGAGGGGCACCGGCACGGCGCCCGCGAGGAGGACCCCGAGGAAGGTGACGAAGTACTCGCCACCGGTCGGGAGCATGAGCGCGACGCGCGCGCCAGGCTCGATCCCGTCGTGCAGCAGGGCGCAGGCGACCCCTCCCGCCGCGGCGCGCAGCTCGGCGTAGGTGAGCTCGACGGCTGGTCCTGCTCGATCGCCGTCGAGGATGCGCAGGCACGGGCGTCCCGGGTGCGCGCCGACGTGCCAGTCGAGCGCCTCGACGAGCGTGCGCGCCGAGCGAGGCCAGCCCTCGCCGTGCGGCGGCTCGGGTCCGGCGGCGCGCTCGTCCGCGGGAGCGAGCTGCGGCGCCGCACGCGTGCCGCGCGCCTCGAGGACCGCCTGCAGCCAGTCCCGGGGCGTCGCCGCGCTCGCGAGGACCTGCTCGGGCAGGCGCACGTCGAAGGCCTGCTCCAGGCGGCCAGCGAGCTCGACGAGGGCGAGGCTGTCCAGCGCGGCCTCGACGAGCAGGTCGCTGTCGAGCGAGAGCGGTCGGTGCGCGCCGCCGTGGAGCTGCGCGACGAGCGCGTCGACCTCGGCGAGCACGAGCGCCGCCGCGTCGCTCCGCTCATCGCGCACGGTCACCGGCGGACCTGCCGGCGGGCACGGCCGCCGGCCCGGCGACGGCTGGGATCCATCGCCGATGATCATGCACCCCGCCCTCGGGAGGCGGAAGGGCGGGCGAACCCACCCGCCTCGCCGCCTCGTCGAGCGCGTCTGGCACGGCGCGTCGCCACGGTGGACGCCCGTCGCGCGCCGGGCGGCGCCGTCGGGGAATAGCTCGCCGTGGGGCGCGGTTGGGGTCTTCTGCTACGTCATCGACCACGGGAGGTCCTCGTGAGCGCCGTCGGGCAGTCGGTCATCCCAGCAAGTCTCACGGGCGAGTACGCCCTCGATCCGGCGCACACGCGCCTCGGCTTCGTCGCTCGCCACGCCATGGTCACGAAGGTGCGCGGCTCGTTCAACGAGTTCGAGGGCCGCGGCTACCTCGACGCGTCCGATCCCTCTCGCTCACGCGCCGAGGTGACGATCAAGGTGGCGAGCATCGACACGCGAAACGCCGATCGCGACGCCCACCTGCGCAGCAACGACTTCTTCGACATGGAGCGCTACCCCGAGATCCGCTTCGTCAGCACCTCGGTCGAACAGGTCGGCGATGCGACCTTCCGGGTGAGCGGCGACCTCACGATCAAGGGGGTGACGCGTCCGATCTCGATCGACTTCGAGTTCACGGGATCGGCCGTCGACCCCTTCGGGAACCAGCGCGTCGGTTTCGAGGGCTCGACGACCATCAACCGCAAGGACTGGGGCGTCAACTGGAACGCGGCCCTCGAGGCGGGCGGCGTCCTCGTGAGCGAGCAGGTCACGCTCGAGTTCGAGATCTCCGCGATCAAGCAGGCCTGACCGCCACGCGCCGCTCAGCCGCCGGCGAGGGCCCCGACGACCAGGAAGGGTTCGGCGCCGCTGCCGACCGCCGCGGGCAGCGGCGCGTCCGGCGGCTCGTGCGAGAGGTCCTCGCCGCACGCGAAGAAGCGGACGAAGGGTCGCCGGCGCTGCGTCGCCTGGTCGCGGATGGTGCCCCGCAGGGATGGGTAGCGTGCCTCGAGCGCGTCGAGGAGGCGCCGCTGTGTCGCCACGCCGGCGAGGTCGAGCCGCACCTCGCCGGCGATGCCCGCGAGCGTCCGCAGGTGCGGTGGGAGAACGACGCGGACCACGGCAGGCCTGCGGCGGTCACGACAGGGTCTGCGCTGCGACGGCGAGGACCGGCGGGAGGTCGCGCACGACGGCCTGCCAGCTCTCCCCGCCGTCGGCCGACGCGTAGACCTGGCCGCCGGTGGTGCCGAAGTAGACGCCGCACGGGTCGAGCGAGTCGACGGCCATCGCGTCGCGCAGGACGTTCACGTAGCAGTTCGCCTGGGGCAGACCCTCGGTGAGTGCCTCCCAGTCGTCGCCGCCGGTCCTCGTGCGGTAGACGCGCAGGCGGCTGCCCGGCGGGTAGTGCTCGGCGTCGCTCGTGATGGGCACGACGAAGACGGTGTCCGGCTCGTGGGCGTGGACGGCGATCGTGAAGCCGAAGTCGCTCGGCAGGTTGCCGCTCACCTCGCGCCAGGAGCGGCCACCGTCGTCGCTGCGCAGCACGTCCCAGTGCTTCTGCATGAAGAGCACGTCGGGCCGGTCCGGGTGGGCGGCGACGCGGTGGACGCAGTGGCCCACCTCCGCCGTGGGGTCGGGGAGCATCTCGGAGCGCAGGCCGCGGTTCGCCGGCTGCCAGGTCGCGCCCGCGTCGCCGGTCACGAACACCCCGGCGGCGGAGATAGCGACGAGGATCCGGCTGCGATCGGTCGGGTGGAGCAGGACGGTGTGCAGGCACATGCCGCCGGCCCCCGGCTGCCAGCTCGGCGCGCTCGCGTGCATGCGCAGGCGCGAGAGCTCCTGCCAGCTCTCGCCGCCGTCGCTCGACCGGAAGAGGGCGGCGTCCTCGACGCCGGCGAAGACCACGTCGGGGTCCTCGGGCGAGGGCTCGAGGTGCCAGACGCGCGCGAACGTCCAGGGCCGTGGCGTCCCGTCATACCACTGGTGGGTCCCGACCGGCTGCTCGTAGGCGAAGGCGTTGCTGACGGGTGCCCAGCTTCGCCCGCCGTCCGACGAGCGCTGGACGACCTGGCCGAACCAGCCGCTCGACTGGGAGGCGTAGAGGCGGTCGGGGTCGGCCTGGGAGCCGGCGAGGTGGTAGACCTCCCACCCGCCGAACAGTGGGCCGTGGAGGTCCCAGCGACGGCGCCGGCCGTCGGCGGCGAGGATGAACGCGCCCTTGCGCGTGCCAACGAGCAGACGAACGCGCGCCATCGGCCCCGACCTCCTCCGCCCGGCACGTCGCGGGCTGGCTCCACGCTAGGGCGTGGCGGGTCCCGCCGCCGGGCGCGCCCGCCCCACCCCTCGCCTTGGGGGCGCAGCGCAGGGCCCGCCGCTCACGGACTGGCGCGCCGGCCCCTCACGAGGAAGAAGGCGAGGGGGAGCGCTCGGCCAGCCGGCCGCAGCTCGAAGGCTGCGAGGTGGCGCTCCACGATCGCCGTGGCCTCCCCGAGGCGCTCCTCGGGTATCCCCATGAAGCGGAGCTGGTCGTCGTCGACGAGGTCGTCCGGGTCGAGCTCGACGACGAGCTCCTGGGGGCGAACCTCGACGTCGCGGAAGCCGGCCCGGCCCAAGAGCGAGACGACGCGGGTCGCGTCGGCGAGGGCGAAGGGGCCGGTCGGCGACTTGCCGGGGGCGGGAGGCGGGGGAGGCGGCAGGAGGGGCTCGAGGGCGGCCGGGAGGTACCACGGGTTGGCGTGCACCGGCTGCCAGCAGACGAAGGCGAGCCGCCCGTCCGCCCGGAGGTGGCGCGCCACGTTCGCGAAGGCGGTCTGCGGCTCGTCGAAGAACATCACCCCGAACTGGCTCAGCGCGGCGTCGAACGGGCCGCCCGCGAGGGCTTCGCGCTGGACGTCCGCGACGGCGAAGGTGACGTTCGCCGCACCGGCCTCGCGGGCCCGCTGCGCCGCGATGGTCGTGAGCGGGGCCGAGATGTCGGCCGCGACGACTCGGCCCCCCGGCGTGACCTCGCGCCAGATGTCGAGCGTGGCGGCCCCCGCACCCGAACCGATCTCGAGGACGCGCTCGCCGGGGCGAAGCTCGGCTGCATCGAGGAGGAAGGGCGTGACGGCGCGCGTCAGCCGCTCCCGCCTCGGCCATACGCGCGTCCAGCGCTCGTCGTTCCAGCGGCGTCGCTCGAAGGCGTTCGCCTCGACGTCGGCGCTCGCCTCGAGGCCTGCGGGGTCGGGGTCCACGGGATGGACGATAGGCGTCTGGGCCGTCCGCGCCGGCGCGCCTAAGGTGGCTCGACGTCGTGGCGACGCGTGGCGCGAGGCGGCAGGGGACGGAGCGAGCATGGACGAGCTGTGGAGCGAGGTCGACCGGTTCATCGAGGACCGCCTCGTCGGGACGGACGTCGTGCTGCACGGGGCGCTCGAGGCGAGCGCCCAGGCCGGCCTGCCGGCGATCAACGTCGCTCCGAACCAGGGCAAGCTGCTCATGCTCCTCGCCCAGATCCAGGGCGCGCGGCGGATCCTCGAGATCGGGACCCTCGGCGGCTACAGCACGATCTGGCTGGCCCGGGCGCTGCCGGCGGACGGGCGGCTCGTGACGCTCGAGGTGGACCCCCGCCACGCCGAGGTCGCCTCGGCGAACCTCGCGGCCGCTGGCCTCGACCGGCTCGTCGAGGTGCGCCTCGGGCCTGCTCTCGAGCAGCTCCCGCTGCTCGCGAGCGAGCCGCCCTTCGACTTCGTCTTCATCGACGCCGACAAGGGGGGCTACCCGGAGTACCTGCGATGGTCGCTGCGGCTCACGCGTCCGGGAGGCCTCCTCGTCTTCGACAACGTCGTGCGCGCCGGGAGGGTCGTCGACCCGCCAGCGGACGACACGGACTCGCAGGCCATCCGCCGCCTCTACGACGACCTGGCGGCCAGCGCGCACCTGAGCGCCACGGCGATCCAGACCGTCGGGGTCAAGGGCCACGACGGGCTCGCCTTCGTCCGCGTCGGCGCCGAGGGCTGAGCGCAGGCGCGGCTGGCGCCGGTGCGCCGGCCGTTAGGGTGCGCAACGGAGGCGTGAGCGTGCGAGGCTTCGTTGCGACCGCGCTGGTCGTGCTCGCCGCGATCGGCGCCGGCGTGGGCGCGGAGGCGGCGGCGGGCCCGTCCGGGCCGCAGGTCGTGCAGCTGTACGCGCCGCACGTCGACCTCGAGCCGCTGAACGGCGGCGCCGAGGCGCTCATCGAGGCGGGCGGGAGAGCGCCAGGGACCGGGACCGTCCTCGTCGTGCACGGGGAGGGCTACGTCGTGCGCTACAGGGTCACGTCGTCGTCGCAGCTCGGCTCGTACTTCCGCGCCTACGGCGCGCTCGTCCGCTGAGCGACCGGGGCGCCCGGGTCGATAGGCACGTCGCTCGCAGGCACGCGGCGTCGTCGCGCCCGCCCACGACGCGAGCGCGCCGCGCACGTCGAGCGCGCGGGGACCGGGCGCTGCAGCGCAACCGCAGGCGGCGCCTGTGGCGCCGCGCCTCGCCAGGGCTGCGCCGAGGTCGCGCCGGCGCGACCGGTCACCGTCGTCCTCTCGTCCTCGCCGGTCGTGGCAGGAGGAGGGGCCTGCACCCTCGCCGGGGGGCCTTCGATCGCGACGGCGTCAGGCGAGTCGGAGCCGGGCCGGTGCCCGGGCGACCGGTGTCGTGGGTGGCGCGCCGGCCGCGAGGGTGCGCAGCGCCGCGACGTAGCGTCGGCGCGAGGCGGGCGAGAGCTGCCCCGGCGGGAGCTCGACGACGAAGGCGGAGTTGGCGACGAGGTGGTCCTCCCAGCCGATGGCGCTGCCGGGGTAGTCGGGGAGCGGCGTGAGGGGGAGCCCGACGCGCGCCGCGAAGAGGCGCTCGAGGCGCCGCGGACCCTCCGAGTCGTCGACGAGGCCGAGCGGCTGGTGGAACCACACCGCGACGCCGGGTCGAACCGCCTCGATGAGGCTCGCCATCGCCCGCGACTCCGGCTCGGACAACGGTCGCGCCCCCGCGTACTCCGCGCTCCCTCGCGGCCCGAGGGGGCGCCAGGCGTCGGGGAAGTTCCGGTTCAGGTCGACGCCGCGAGCGTTCGCTCGCGTCCGGGCGGCCACGCCGTCGGGGTTCATGGTGGGCACGATCCACAGCGCGACGCCGCGGACCGGTCCGCTCGCGGCGAGCGCGTCCGCCACGGGGATGCCGGCCGTCTCGTTCCCGTGGGTGCAGCCGACGACGAGCATGCGCCGCGGCGCGCGCTCGCTGCCGACCAGGATGGCGACGATGGGCCGCCGTTCCAGGGAGTAGCCGATCACGAAGCGGCGTTCGGCCGGGGGCGCAGCGCGGCGCTGGCCGGCCGTCGCGGCGTGCGTGCCGCTCGCGAGGGGGAGGAGACCGACCAGGACGGCGCCGAGGACCGGCCTGGCGCGGCGCGTCGGCCCGGTGGTCGTACCGAGCCTGGGTGCCAGGCGCACGGGGTGATCCTTCACCGGAGGAGCCGGGAGAGACGGCGGTCCGCCAGCTCCGGGCCACCCGTCTGGCACGGCGGGCAGCAGACGAGGCCGTGGTGCTCGGAGGCGACGCGCCGAGGCGGCTCGGCGCAGCGGGGCCGGGGCTGTCCCGTCCGATCGTGGACGACGAAGCGGTCGTCCGGCGCGACGCCCACCGCCCCGGCCGGGCGTGCGCGCGCCCGAGCGAGCGCCTCCTCGAGGGTCGCGTCGAGGGCCTGCACGAGCGCGAGGCGATCGACACGCCCGAGCGAGCGCAGCGGGGCGACGGGCGAGCGCGCGGCCCGGTGGAGGATGTCGTCGGCGTACCCACGCCCGAGGCCGGCGACGGGTCGCTGGTCGCGAGGGAGCGAGTGACGCGGTCGAGCAGTCGTCTCGGCGAGGACGCGCCGGGTACCCTCGGGCGAGCCCGGCTCGGGGTCGAGGTGGGAGAGCGGGCCGGCGTCACCGGGTCCGAGCACCCAGCACCCGGCCCCCCGCTCGCGGCCACGCTCACGAACGAGCTTGGCCGCGTCGGACCCGGCGCCGAGGCGCACGAGCGCGCCCCTCGGGCGGGTGGCGCGTGCCGGGAGCTCGAGGTCGAGCCGGCCACGCTGGCCGAGGTGGAGCACCACTCGGTACGCGCAGCCGACGTCGAGCACGAGGTACTCGTCGCCCCGGCGGCCGACCGTCCCGAGCGCGTGCCCGCGGACGTCGGCCGGCGGTGGCGAGGCGGTCGTGAGCGTCGAGCAGGCGAGGACGTCGAAGCGCTGGAGCACGCGATGGCCGAGCGCCGGTGCGAGCCGCTCGACGAGGGCCCGGAGGTCGGGGGGCTCGGGCACGTCAGCTGCGGGCGCCCGGCCCGTGCGCGCCCGCGCATGGCCCGGTGCGCTCGTCCCCGCCCGCGCGCTGCACCGGTGCGCGTCGGCGCGCCGCGGGCGAGGGCAGTCTCGCCGCGACGAGGGCGGAGAGCCGCCGCTGCTCGCTGGCGGGCTGGTAGGCGCCGCGGGCGAAGCGCTCCTCGTAGAGCGCGACGAGGTCGGGGCGCTCGCGGCGGAGGAAGGCGAGGAAGTGCTCGCGAACGCCGGCGCGCAGGTGCAGCGGGACCACCGTGACCGAGGCCGCACCGGCCGCCGCGCACGCTTCTGCGAGCTCGCGTACCTGCGCGTCGGCGTCGGAGAGGCCCGGCAGGATCGGGGCGATGAGGACGCCGCAGGGCACGCCGGCGTCGTTCAGGCGCCGCACTGCTGCGAGGCGCTTGTCCGGCGGAGGCGTCCCGGGCTCGGTGAGGCGCCACACGGAGCGGTCCAAGGTCCCCACCGACAGGTGCAGCCGCACCTCGGTGCGCTTGGCGGCCTCGACGAGCAGGTCGAGGTCGCGCAGCACGAGGGTCGACTTCGTCACGATGCTGAAGGGGTTCCGGTGCTGCGACAGGACCTCGATGATCCCGCGCGTCAGGTGGTACCGGCCCTCCGCACGCTGGTAGGGGTCGGTGTTCGTCCCCATCGCGATGTGGTCGCCCTGCCAGCGGCGGGAGCGGAGCTCGGATCGCAGGCACTCCACGGCGTTGACCTTGACGACGATCCGGCGGTCGAAGTCCTCGGCGATGCCGAGACCGAGGTAGGCGTGGGAGGGGCGGGCGAAGCAGTACGCGCAGGCGTGGCTGCAGCCGCGGTAGGCGTTGACGGTGAAGCGGAACCCCAACCGGCTCGCCTGGGGCACCTCGTTGATGATCGTGCGCGCGTTGACGTGGAGGAACTCGAGGCCCGCGAACGCACCCGTGCCGACGTGTCGGTCCACGAGGCCATCGACGTCGAACAGCCTCGGGTTGTCGTCCGCCCCGGCGAGCGCCCAGCGCAGCTTCGTCGAGGCGGTCACACGGGCAGTCTAATCGAACACCTGTTCTGCAAGCGTTCAGTCCGCGCAGGGCGGGATTCGACGGTGCGATCCCGCCGCTAGGAGAGGCCGGGCAGGCCGTCGATGCTGCGAGCGTTGTGGTCCTGCCAGTAGCGCTCGATCCCGGCGGGACCCTTGCGCGCGGCCCACTCGTCCAGCGTCGGCCGGTGCTGCTCGAAGGTCATGAGCGGCACGCCGAAGCCGCACGAGTCGGAGATCCGCTCGACCGAGACGACGATCACGCAGCGCGTGCCCGGGGACGGGTCCGCCGCGAAGGACGAGAGGAGCTCCTCGAGGCGCGAGTCGCCGGCGCCGGTGACCGATCCGGTCCCGTGGAGCCTGACGACGCGGGGCGGTCCCGAGAAGGCGCAGAACATGAGGACGATTCGCCCGTTCTCGCGCAGGTGGGCGACGGTCTCGATGCCGCTTCCGGTGCGGTCGAGGTAGGCGACGAGGCGCGGCCCGAGCACGGCGAACTCGCCCCGGTTTCCCTTCGGCGAGCAGTTGACCCGTCCCGTCGGCGAGAGCGGCGCGGTCGCGACGAAGAAGACCGGCTGCGCCTCGAGGAAGCGGGCGAGGGCGTCGTCGATGCCCTCGCGGACGCGCCCCACGGCACGAGGCTACCCGGTGCTCTGGCGTCCCTGGAGGAACGGCGCCCGCCGGTCCTGCGGGCCGCGCGGGCCGGGGCCCGGAGCCGCGCGGCACCGCGTGGACGGTTCGAGGCCGTGGCGCGCGCCGACCAGCCTGTGCTCGGCGAAGCGCCGGCGGGCGGCGGCGCTCGCCGAGGACCCGCATCGTCCTCGCCCGGGCGGCGCCGCGGTCCCAGGTGCCGTGCCGGGGCAGTCGCGCTTCCCCGGAAAGGGGGCCTCACCAGGCCGGGCGGCCCGTGGCCCAGGCTCGGCGAGGCCGCAGCTGCCGAGATCCCCGGCGCCCTCGCGGCGCGGCGTGGCTGACGGCGAGCAGCGCGACGCGCACGCTCGCGCCGCCAGGCGCCGGTGCCGACTCGCGGCGCGCGAACCCGCGCGAGCGGTGGTCGGCGCCGGCGCGTGGACGCCGGCGCCGCGGGCGGCAAGTCCGGTGGCGAGGCGCGCCGCGCTCTCGGGCGCCGCGCTCAGCGCGCGTGCCGGCGGGAACCGGCACCCGGACCTGGCAGGTCGAGGGGGCGCGGCTCGAGGACGAGGCGCAGGTCCTTCGGCAGGCCGTCGACGTGCACGTCCGTCCCGTCGACGTCGATCGTCAGGCGGTGGCCGGCGAGCGGCACGTTCTCGAGGTGGAGCGGACCGAATCCGTCGCCGAGCGACGGCGCGAGCCAGACCGTCCGATCCGGGACGCAGGCATCGAGGCGCAGCAGGACGGACCGCACGAGCAGGAACGGTGCGGCCGACGCCCAGGCCTGGGGTGAGCAGGAGGTCGGGTAGCGGACAGGGAGCGGGTACTCCTCGCGGTCGAACCCGCACATGAGCTCGGGGAGCCTCCCGCCAACGGTCTCGGCGGCGTCGAGGAGGGCACGCGTGACCGCGTGCGCCTCCTCGAGGAAGCCGTAGCGAGCGAGGCCTGCGGCGCAGATCGCCGTGTCGTGCGGCCAGACCGAGCCGTTGTGGTAGCTCACGGGGTTGTAGGCGGTCATCGACGCGCCGAGCGTTCGGATCCCCCAGCCGCTGAACAGGCCGGGGCTCACGAGGTGCTCCGCCACGCGTCGGGCCTTCGCCTCGTCGACGACCTCGGTCCACAGCAGGTGGCCCATGTTCGAGGTGATCGAGTCGATGGGCCGCTTGTCGGCGTCGAGGCCGAGCGCGAAGTACTCCCCGTCCGCGATCCAGAAGGCGTCGTTGAAGGAGGCCCGCAGCGCGCTGGCGCGCGCCTCGTAGCGCTCGGCGGTCGCCTCGTCGCCCGTCCCGCGCGCGAGCAGGGCACGCGCCCGGAAGGCCGCGTACACGTACCCCTGCACCTCGGCCAGCGCGATGGGAGGCTCCGCGAGGCGGCCGTTCGCGAAGTTGACGCCGTCGAAGGAGTCCTTCCAGCCCTGGTTGCGGAGGCCCCGGGCCGTCGCCCGCTGGTACTCGACGAACCCGTCCTTGTCGCGGTCCCCGTAGTCGTCGATCCACGCGAGGGCGCGATCGACGTGGGGGAGGAGCTCCTCGACGACGTCGGGGCTGGCGCCCCAGCGGTAGAGCTCGCCGACGAGGACGACGAAGAGGGGCGTGGCGTCGATGGAGCCGTAGTACGGCGTTCCGAGGGGCAGCTCCGGGCCGACCTGGAGGCCCCGGCGCACCTCGTGGAGGATGCGGCCCGGCTCCTCCTCGGAGAGGGGGTCGACGCGCCGTCCCTGGAAGCGCGCGAGCGTCTGCAGCGTGCCGACCGCGAGCGTCGGATCGACCGCGAGCGTCATGAGCGAGGCGATGAGCGAGTCACGCCCGAAGAGCGTCATGAACCACGGGGCGCCGGCCGCGATGACGGGTCGAGCCGGGTTGGCGGGGTCGAAGATCCGGAGCGCGCCGAGGTCCTCGATGCTCTGCGCGAGGGCGACGTTGAGGCCCGGGCGGCCCGAGATCGCCTTCGGGGTCCGCTGCTGCCAGGCCCGCAGCCGGGTGACGGGGGTCGAGTGCTCGACCGGCTGGCCCTTGTGGTAGCGGAGGTTGATGCGCTCCCCGTCAGCCGCGAGCTCGAGCTCGAAGGAGCCGCTCCACTCGTCGCGCGGCTGCACGACGACCTCGAGGAGGATGAGGTTCGCCGAGATCTTCGCCTCGGGCGGGCAGTGGACCTCGAGACGGCGCGTCGACTCCCGGTCGGAGTAGTCGAAGATCAGGCTGGATCCGTGCGCGGCGATGGTGCGCTGGCCGCGGACGCGCACCCGCCCCTCCTTGACCTCGAAGAGGTGGGCGAAGTCGGCGTCCACCTCGAGGCTGAGCGAGCAGGCGGCGGCCTCGCTGCCGAGGTTGCGGATGACGAGGTCCTCGCGCATGCCGTTGCCGACGTAGCGGTCGCGTCGGACGAGGATCGTGCTGTCGGCCTGACCGGCGGCCGGCCGGCCGCGACCGAGGAAGCTCGCGGCGAAGGGCTCCTTCGGGATGACGACGAGGTGCTCGACGGGGGCGTCGGCGACCGTGAGGCGCCAGGACGAGACGAAGCGGGTGTCGTGGCAGAACAGCCCCTGGGCCCCTCCGGGCTCGATGTCGCCGCCCGGTGTGGAGATGGCGAAGGTCGCCCCCTCGAGCAGGGTGACCGACTCGCTCGCCAGGCCGCTGACGATCGGGGCGGCGCCGTAGGTCCACGCGCTGGTCATGGCCGCTCCGTCGCTGCGCGCCGTCGAGCGCCGAGGAACGGGCGCGGCCGCGCGCGCCCGAGCGATGCCGCAGCGGCGCCGGCCGCGTCGTTCGGTCTGGGTGCTCGCATGGGACCGCCAACCTGTCTAGCCGCTCGGCACGCGCCCGACGGCGCGAAGCCGCCGGGAAGGCTCCGGCAGGGAAGGGCGCGACGGTCGGGCGCCGGGCGCCGTGCGCCCGTTCTGCGCCGACGCGCGCCCGAGCGCCGGCCGCCCGGGCACGTCGTCGCTCGCTCGATCACGCTGCTCCTCGCACGCAGGCCGGCTAGGCGAGGGCCTGCGCGGCGAACTCCTGCTCGATCTCCTCGAAGGGCGAGGGGTGCTCGTCGAGGACGACGACGATGTAGCTCGTCGAGCCCTCGGCGAGGTCGAGCCGCAGGCGGACGTCGGTGACGATGGCGGCACGGCTCCCGCCGGTGATCTCCACGACGCTGCCGATCGGGGGCCACAGCGGATCGTGGATCTCCGCGAGGCGCTGGCCGTCGCGGTCGACGAGGATGGTGTGGGCGTGGGGCGAGCTCGGCACTGCTCCGTGCTCCTCTTGCATCGGCACCTCCTGGAGCGGCCGAGCCGCAGGCCGCGGCTGCGGACGACGACGCGACGCCGGGGTCCGGCGCCTGCTCGACGACGGCTCGCCTCGCGCGCGATCTTGGCTCACGAGGAACGCCGCGACAACCGGAGCCGTGGTCGCCACCGCCCCGGACCGCGCGCGCCGCGCACCGCTCGGGCCTGTCGCACGCGCACCTGGGCGGCGGCGCCGGACCGGCGAGGGGCGACGCTAGGGACGGGCCAGCCACGGGTGGCCGTGGCGCCAGACGACGAGGACCACCCGGCCGACGATGCTCGTCCTCGGAACGGTCCCGAAGCTCCGGCTGTCGAAGGAGTCACCGCGGCAGTCGCCGAGCACGAAGTAGTGGCCGGGAGCGACGCGCTGGGGGACGATGCGGTAGGCGGAGACGGCGCAGGCGCCCGTGAGTCGCGGCAGCCAGCGCTCGGCGAGCGGCCGGCCGTCGATGAGGATGCGCTTGGCGCGCGACGCGATGCGTTCGCCGGGGAGGCCGACGATGCGCTTCACGACGAGGGTCCCCGCCGGCAGCGAGGCATCGGCGCGCACCCGCCGGAAGACCACGATGTCGCCGCGGTGCAGCACGCCAGGGAGCCTGTCCACGAGGACGCGGTCGCCGACTTGCAGTGTCGGGCTCATCGAGACCGACGGGATCGTGACCACCTCGAAGGTGGTCGCCTGGAGGAGGAAGGCAGCCGTCGCGCCGAGGGCGACGAACGTCGCGCCGACCGCGACCCGCCGGCGTGCCGGTGTCGTCCTGCCGTCGGCGCCTCGCGGCGCAGGGGAGGGTGCTCGCGGCGCCGGCCTCGTGCGCGCCGGCGGGACGAGCCCGGCGATGGTGACCTGCGGTTCGTGGCCGTCCGCCGGGTGCGCAGGCGCCGTCGCTCGATCGACGCGCGCGTCGGCTCGGAGGCCGGGAGCCGTCCCCGTGGCGCTCGGCAGCGCTCTGCGTCCGGCGAGCGCCTCGTGCCAGCAGCGGCGCTCGGCTCGCAGGAGCGGCACGGCCGAGACGAGGTCCTCGTCGCGTGCGACCTCGACCCAGGCGGCCCAGGCCGCGAGGCGCTCGAGGACCCCAGCCGCGCTACCGGGGGGCAGGACCGGCTCGAGCGCGGTGAGCCGGCGCCTGGTCGGCGCGAGCCGCGCTGGAGCGAAGTGGCCGCGCCATCGCCTGGCCGCCGCCGCGCCAGCTGCGCTCGCGACGGCGCCAGCGAGATCGGCGAGCGCGCGCCCGAGGTCACAGGCCTCGGCGAGGCGGGGGTCGAGGCCCCAGAACGCGTCCTCGAGGCCGTCGTGGACGGAGGCGAGCGCGCACGAGAGCCGGTCGGGATCGCCGAGGCGCGCCGCATCGAAGAGCGCGACGAGGTCACGGCGGGCATCGAGGCCATGGCGCTCCAGGCGGAAGGCGAGCGGGCGCGCGAGGAGCGCGACCACGGCGTACACCGCCGGGGACGGTGGTCCGGCATCGCTCCGCCGGGCCAAGGTCGCGAGCTGCCCGAGCTGCCAGCCGACGTCGACGGCCACAGCGGGGGTGACCGCCGCGGCACCCGGTCGGGCGAGGGCCTCGATCTCAGCTGCCGCCACGGGCCGTCCCGGCCGAGCTGGCGGCCCGCGGCGGGCGACGAGCGCTGCAGCCTCGTGACCTCGCGCCGCGGCGGGCGGGGTGCTCCGGGGCCGCCTCTCGGCGGCCCCGGAGCTTGTGCTCGTGGTGTCGCCCGCCTAGTGCTGCCACACCCGCACGTAGTCGACGAGCATCGAGGCGCCGGTGACGGTCGGTCCCTGCCCCGCGCCCATGTTGAGGACAAGGTACTGCGGGCTCGAGGTGATCGAGGTCGTCGCCGACGTGAGCGTGCGCACGACCTTGCCGTCCCAGTAGACGGTGATCGAGCCCGGCTCCCAGTCGACGCCGTAGGTGTGCCATCCCGCCGACCACGTACCCGGAATCGTGTTGGAGTTAAAGGCCCCGGAGGAGTTGTGGTAGTTCGACGTCAGCGTGCCGAGGCCCTCGGCGATGTCGATCTCGCCGTCGGCCGGCCAGTTCTGCCCGTCCGTCCAGAACGCCGGCCAGTTGTCGATGGTGGACCCGCTGCCGGGGAACCAGATGCGTGCCTCGGCGTACCCGTAGGTGAACTGGAACCCTGGGGATGCACCGCCGTTCGGGTTCGTGCTGACGAGCGCCCCGCTGGAGGGGCTGGCCAGCTTGAGGGAGAGGACCCCGTTGGCCACCGAGACGTTCGAGCTGTAGGTCCCGACGTTGTTCATGGACCCGCCGTTGCCGAACCAGTCCGGGGCCCACTTCGAGGTGTCGAGCGAGCTGCCGTTGAACTCGTCGTCGAAGACGAGCCTCCAGGTTCCCCCCGGCCCGTCCGGCATCGGCGTTTCCGACGAGCTGGCGCTGGCGGCCCCTGCCGCCGCCGTGGTCGGGCTCGTCGGGGCGCTCGGCGGGGAGGACGAGCCGCCGGCGGGGGTGGAGGTCGTGGCCGGCTGCGTGGAGAGGCTGGACGCGGCGCCGGCGCGGTCGACCGCGTCGAGCGCGAGCGTCCCGAGCTGGCCGCCGCCGTTCTCGACCTCGAGGCCGACGTAGCGCAGGCCGCCGCTGAGGGCGGGCACGGTCCAGGTCACGGTGGTCCACTGCCCCGGATCGAGGTGCACGACGCCCGTGAAGTGGGCCTTCCACGTGCCGTCCATGGCGTACGGGTCGACCTCGAGGTCGAGGGCGCTCGGCTCGTAGATGTGGTAGGTGAGCTCGGTCCCGGCCGTCACGCCGGTGAGGTTGCCGGGCGAGGAGATTCCGGGGTTGCCGGCACCGAGCAGGTGGATGGCGAGGGAGTGCATCCCGGAGAACGCGACGGCCGTGGTGTTCGCCACCGTGGCCGGCCCCCAGTCGGCGAACCAACCCTGGGTCGTCCCGTCCTCGAAGTCGAACATCGGCGCGCTCGACGTGGTGGGGCTGTCGGCCGGGGGAGCGGTGGTCTGCGAGGTCGAGCCGAGGGAGGGCGGCGGGCTCGTCTGGGCGTCGTGGGCGGCGAGCTGGGAGGCGCTCGAGGTCGCGCCTGCAGGCACCGGATCCGAGGCGCTCACGGCGTCGAGCGCGAGCGTCCCGCGCTCGCCTCCGCCGTTCTCGACCTCGAGGCCGATGTAGCGCAGGCCGCCGCTGAGGGCGGGCACCGTCCAGGTCACCGTCGACCAGCCGCCTGGCGTGAGCGTCGCGGCCGGCGCGAAGTGGGCGCTCCACGCCTCGTCCATCGCGTAGGGCGTGACGGCGAGGTCGAGGCCAGGCGGCTCGTACACGTGGTAGGTCACGGCTGTGCCGACGCCGATCCCGGGGGGCTGTGGCGGTGACATGATGCCGGGGTTGCCGGCGCCGGTGAGCGTGATGGCGAGCGAGTGCGAGCCACTGAAGGCCATGTCGGTCGTGTTCGCGACCGTCGCGGGCCCGTAGTCGACGGACCAGCCCTGCGTCGTTCCGTCCTCGAAGTCGTAGAGGACGGTACCGGCCGATGCCGCCGTCGAAGTCGCCGGGTTCGGCGGCGTGCTGCTCGTGGCTGGGCTCGGTGCCGGTGCGCCCGACGAGAACACCGCGAAGGGCGACGCCGAAGCGGAGGCGCCGAGGGGGGCGAGGCCGAAGGCGTCCTCGATCGTCCGCAGCAGCGAGTTGTGGTCGTAGTACTCGCCGTACGTCCCGGGCGTCACGTTCGCGCCGGCGACGATCGCGGCGACGTTGTTGCCGTTCTCGCCGGGCTGGTTGGCGTTGTAGTTCGGGTCGCTGTCGTTCTCGTCCCAGACGACGACCAGCATGCTGTCGTTCTGCCTCGCCCACTGGAGGTAGGGGTCGATGTTGGTCCGCAGCCACGCATCACCCGACGCGATACTACCATTGTGCATGTCATTGGCGAGATCTGGCACGACGAAGCTGATCTGTGGCAGCGCAGCGTAGTTCCCGCTCGGGAAGTCGGTGAACGGGTGGGATAGCCCGGCCGAGTCGCTGAACTGGGCCATCGGGTTGTGGCGGCAGACGTAGCTTCCGGTATCGGTGGCCGGCGAGGTGCCCATTCCCTCGAAGTACCCGGCGATGGAGATCCCCGCGGCGCGGGCTTCGCCGCCGAGCGAGGGTGCGCTCGAGGTCGTGCAGGCGTCGCTGCCGTCGGTGCCCTGCGTCGAGCCGGAGTAGATGTCGAGGTAGTTGGGCTCCGAGGGGTGGGAGACGGCGTGGTAGTTGGTGAGGAGCGCGCTGGAGCTCGCGAGCGAGTTGATGTAGGGAGCGTTGGGGTTCCCGATGATCTCGTTGAAGCCGTAGTTCTCCATGATCACGACGACGAGGTGCGCGGGACGCGGGACCGCGGCGGCCTGCACGTCGCCGACAGCCCCGCTGACCCCGCCTGCGATCGCCATACCGAGCGCAACCGCCGCGATGGGGCGGAGCAGACGCTTTCGCAGCATGCTTCTCCTCTCAGGCGCATCGCGGCCGCCTTCGCGCCCATCGGTGCCGGATCGGTCGAGCGCGCTCGGCGGGACGCGGCAACGCCGTTGGTTTGCGGGATGCTTCGAGCGGGTAAAACTACGGCCCGAAAAACTGCTCATCCAGCATGGTTCCGCGCGGCGCGACGCGAGCATGGCTGGCTTCGCGTCGAGCGAAGGGCTTCTGCAACATGGGCATTAGCGCCGTGCCCGAACGGGCAACTCTCTGCAAGAACGCAGCGTTTCCCGCGGCGGAGACGGTATCGGGCGGGTCAGGAAATGAATGAAAGGGCAGCCGAGGCGTAGGTGTGGTGCCCGATCGAGCAGGCGCGCCGGTGCAAGGCGGCGCGCGCCAGGCGCGCGAGGCGGGCTGGCCACGAGGGCACGGAGGTTGGCGCGTGGTGCGCGTGGACCTGCACGGCGCGCAGCGTGCCCTCTGGTGCGCTGCGCTCCTAATGGGAGCGGAACGGCCTCCGGTGGGAGGCTGGTCTCCGAGCCACCTGGCGGTGAGCACTGCGTGCTCCCGAGCTTCGAGCTCTACTGCTCGAGCGTGCCCCGCCAGGCGGTGAGGAGTTGGACGGCTGGTGGGGTGTCGTGCCTCGAGCACTGATCCATTAGGTCGCCGCATCACTCCTCGGGCTCGTCGATGGTCGAGAGAGAGGAGGAGCGGTGCTCGTTGTCGGAGTGGACTGGGCCGAGGACCACCACGAGTGCTGTGTGCTCGCCGAGGACGGAGCGGTGCTCGCCAAGCGCCGGGTCGCCGACAGCGTGGTCGGGATCTCGGAGCTCGCCCGCGCCTACTACGACAAGCTCCGCAGACGCGGCAAGAGCCATCGCCAAGCGCTCCGCCAGCTCGGCAATCGCCTCGTCGGCATCTTGCACCACTGCCTCGAGCACGGTGAGCTCTACGACGAGAACCGTGCGTGGCCACCCTCGATCGCGGCGGCCGCTTGACGGCTTCGGGCCGTGGGGTGTCTAGCATGGAGGAGCGCAGCGCCCGTGCACCCGGCCAGGACGCGTCACGCGCGGCGGCGCGCCCACGGTCGGCGCGGTCGGACCGGAGGAGGACCATGCAGCTCGGCTTGCACATCTCGGACTTCACCTGGCCCGGCGGGGCGCCCGAGCTTCGGAGCACGTTGCGGCGGGTCGCGGCCGCGGCCGAGGAGGCGGGCTTCGCGAGGATCAGCGTCATGGACCACTTCTGGCAGATCGGCGCGATCGGACCGCCGGAGAACGAGATGCTCGAGGCGTACACGACCCTCGGCTACCTCGCGGCGCACACCGAGCGGGTCGAGCTGCTGACCCTCGTGAGCGGCGTCATCTACCGGGAGCCAGCCCTGCTCGCGAAGGCGGTGAGCACGCTCGACGTCCTCTCGGGCGGCCGCGCCTGGCTCGGCATCGGCGCCGCATGGAACGAGGAGGAGTCGCGCGGCCTCGGCTTCCGCTTCCCGTCGGCTCGCGAGCGGTTCGAGCGGCTCGAGGAGGCGATCCAGATCTGCCTCCAGCTGTGGAGTGACGAGGAGGCCCCGTACGTGGGGCGCCACTACGAGCTCGGGCGCACGCTGCACGCACCGCAGCCCATCTCACGCCCGCACCCGCCGATCCTCATCGGTGGCGGCGGCGAGCGGAGGACCCTGCGCCTGGTGGCGCGCTACGCGCGGGCCTGCAACCTCTTCGCGGGACCGGACGTGAAGCGCAAGCTCGACGTGCTCGCCGAGCACTGCGAGCGGGAGGGTCGGCCCTTCGAGGACGTCGAGAAGACCGTCGCGTACACCTTCGACGTCGGCGCCTCGGGCGAGCGCGTCGACCGGATCGTGGACGAGCTCGGCGAGCTCGCCGGCCTCGGCTTCAGCGTCGCGATGGGCCGGGTGGTCAACGCGTCGGCGATCTGGCCGATCGAGCTCATCGGCGAGCGGGTCGTCCCCGCCGTCGCCGGCCTCTGAGCGCCGCGGCGCCGAGGCCGCCGGCGCGCCGCGCCGTCGCGGCGGCGATCCTCGCGCTGGCAGGCGGTTCTCTCGCCCGTGCGCCGGTGCTGCCACCACGGGCGAGCTGTGGCTCGCCGGCCCGGTGGCCCCTGGCGCGGCTCGCGGCACGCGTCCTCGCCGTGCCGGTGGACGAGGCCAACCCGCAGACGGTCACGCCGGAGGTGGCCGCCGGGGCGGGTGGGGTGCTGCTCCTCGGCTCCTCGGCGCCCGCCGACCTCCGCCAGCGGCTCGTGGCGCTCGCGCGCGCCGCCAGCGGCGGACCTCCGCCGCTCGTCATGGTGGACGAGGAGGGCGGGTCGGTGCAGCGGCTCGCCGCGATCGTCGGCCCGGTGCCCTCGGCGCGCGCGATGGCAGCGACGATGTCGGCCGCCGCGATCGAGGCCCTCGCCTACCGCCTCGGGCGGCGCCTCGCCGCCCTCGGCGTCACGATGGACCTCGCGCCGGTCCTCGACCTCGACGCCGGACCGGGGCCGAGCGAGTCGGATCCGGACGGGACCCGGTCCTTCGGGCTCGACGAGCGCCGGGTGGCGGCGGACGGCATCGCCTTCGCGCGGGGGCTGGAGCGAGCCGGCGTGATCCCCGTCGCCAAGCACTTCCCCGGCCTGGGTGGCGCCAGTGGCAACACGGACTTCGAGCCGGCGAGGACGCCCCCCCTCGCCGTCCTGTGGCGGCACGGCCTCGTGCCCTTCGAGCGCGCGGTCGCGGCCGGCCTGCCAGCGGTCATGGTGGCGAACGCCACGATCCCCGGGCTCACCTCGAAGCCGGCGAGCCTGTCGGTTCGGGCCATCGCCGGGCTACTGCGCGCACGCCTCGGCTTTCGGGGGCTCGTGCTCACGGACTCGCTCTCAGCCGTTGCCGTCTCGTCGGCTGGCTACTCGGTGCCGGACGCCGTCGTGGCGGCGATCAGGGCGGGAGCGGACATGGTCCTCTACAACGCGAGCCAGGGGGACGTCGCGCGCCTCACGCACGCGTCGATGGCCGCGCTCGTGGGCGCTGTCCGTTCGAAGCGCCTCGCGCGCGACCGCCTCGTCTCGGCAGCGGAGGACGTGCTCCGGGCGCAAGGTGCCGCGTGCCGGGACGGCGCGCGCTGAGCGCTTGGGCCGCCGGCGCGCTCGGCGCGAGACTGCTCGCGTGCTCGCGTGGGTGGTGGCGCGCCCGGGTCCGATCGAGACCTCGCCGCTTCAGCGCGTGGACCGCCCGGCCCCCGAGCCGGCGCCCGGGGAGATCCGAGTCCGGGTTCGGGCCTGCGGCGTCTGCCGCACCGACCTGCACCTCGCCGAGGGCGACCTCCCGCCCCGCCGGCCGGGCGTCGTGCCCGGGCACGAGGTCGTCGGCGTCGTCGACCGCCTCGGCGCGGGATGTCGTCGCTTCGCGCTCGGGGCGCGCGTCGGCATCGCCTGGCTGCGCCACACCTGCGGCGTGTGCCGGTACTGCGCCCGTGGCGACGAGAACCTGTGCGTCGCGCCGGGCTTCACCGGCTGGGACGCGGACGGCGGCTACGCGCAGTTCGCGGTCGTCCACGAGGACTACGCCTACGAGCTGCCGGCGGGCTGGACGGACGAGCAGGCCGCACCGCTGTTGTGCGCGGGCATCATCGGCTACCGCGCGCTGCGCCGCGCCGATCTGCCCGCGGGCGGCCGTCTCGGCATCTACGGGTTCGGCGCCTCGGCGCACCTCGCAGCCCAGGTCGCGCGCTTCGAAGGGGCCACGGTCCACGTGATGACCCGCTCGGCGCGCGCCCGGGCGCTCGCGCTCGAGCTCGGCTGCGCCTCCGCACAGGGGGCGGAGGACCCGCCGCCCGAGCCGCTCGACGCGGCCATCCTGTTCGCCCCCTCGGGCGCGCTCGTGCCTGTCGCGCTGCGCGCCCTCGACCGTGGGGGCACGCTCGCAGTCGCCGGCATCCACCTCTCGTCGATCCCGGGCCTCGACTACGAGCGCGAGCTGTTCCAAGAGCGCGTGCTGAAGAGCGTGACCGCCAACACGCGCGCCGACGGGGAAGCCTTCCTCACCGTCGCGCGCCGCGCCGACCTGCGGGTCGTCACGACGCCGTATCCGCTCGAGCAGGCAGACGTGGCGCTGCGAGACCTCGCCCACGACGCCGTCGAGGGTGCGGCCGTACTCGTGGCGAGCTGAGCGGTCGGGGCCGGCGGGTCGGGCGGGGCGGCTCGCGTCGCGCGCTCTGCCAGCTTGGCCGGTCGGCGCCGGCGGGCTCCCTGCCGCTCGACCGACGCGCCGCGTCCTGGCGGTGGCTGCTCGCGCCGTCGCTCGGTGTGGCCGGCCGGAGCGGGTCGGCTCCAGCACGGCGCGGCGTGGCGCGACCTGCGGCCGGGGCCGCTCCGCTAGCTTCGGGCGGTGCGCTGGCGCCGGATCTCGTTCGTGCTCGCCGTCCTCGCCGGAGCTTCCCTCGTCGGGCCGCTCGCAGGGGCGACGACGTCGAGGGCGCCGGGCCGTGCGCGAGCCGGTGTGCCGGCCTTCTCGCACGTGTTCGTCGTCGTGATGGAGAACCTCGGCTACGCCGGGGCGATCGCCGTCCCGGGCTTCGCCCGCCTCGCCGCGCGCTACGCCTCGGCGACCCGCTACTACGCGTTCGGCCACCCGAGCCTGCCGAACTACCTCGACCTCACGAGCGGCTCGTCCTGGGGCATTGCGAGCGACTGCCCGACGTGCTACGTCGCCGCGCCGAACGTCGCCTCCCAGCTCCAGGCGGCGCACGTCTCGTGGGGTGCCTACATGGAGGGCGTGCCGAGCCCGTGCTGGCTCGCCCCCTACGGGCCGGGGGGCTAC
The DNA here is from genome assembly GCA_035294085.1 of Acidimicrobiales bacterium. Taxonomy (NCBI): domain Bacteria; kingdom Bacillati; phylum Actinomycetota; class Acidimicrobiia; order Acidimicrobiales; species Acidimicrobiales bacterium. The sequence goes on from DATGLP010000013.1 coordinate 45,235, forward strand.
GCCGGCAAGCACGACCCGTTCGCCTACTACCTGGCCATCCGCGACAGCCGCGCCGCCTGCTCGCACATCCGGCCGCTCCCCGACCTCTACCGCGCGCTGGCGGGGCCCGCTGCGGCGGTCCCGCGCTTCGTGTGGGTGACGCCCAACCTGTGCCACGACGGCCACGACTGCCCGCCGAGCGTGGCAGCGGCCTGGCTCGACGGCTTCGTCGGGCGTGTCGTCGCGAGCGCCGCCTGGCGACACCGGGGGGTCCTCTTCGTGACCTGGGACGAGGCGAACGGGGACTCCTCGGGCGTGGGCGCGTCCGGTCGCGTCACGGCCGGCGGGGGCGGTGGGCGGGTGCTCACCCTCGTGATCGCGCCGGGAGTACCCGCCGGACTGCGAGTCGGCGCCGTGTACGACCACGACAGCCTGCTCGCGACGGTGGAGGACGCCTTCGGGCTGCCGCTGCTCAACGGGGCGCGCCGCGCGGCGCCGCTCACGGCGTTCTTCCAGGCGCGCCGGACGCCGGCGCGCGCCGGCGCGCGGCCGGCGAGACGGGCGCGCGCGTGACCGGCCGCGCGCGGGGGGGCCAGCTCGGCTCGCGGCGCGCCGGGCGGGGCGTCGGTGCGACAGCCGTCGCGCTCGTCCTGGTCGCCGAGGCGCTGGCCGTGGTCGGCGGTCCGCTGCCGGCCGGCGCGGCAGCGAGCGGCCTCGCGTGGCGGCCGTGCGCGACCCGCTTCCGATGCGCCACGCTGCGTGTTCCCCTCTCCTACGCCCATCCGGACGGGGCGACCATCGGGCTGAGCGTCGTGATGCTGCCGGCCACGCGCCACGCGGCCGGGGACGTGGTCCTCAACCCCGGCGGGCCGGGCGGGTCGGGCGTTGCCTTCCTCGAGCAGGCGTGGCGGGCCTTCCCCGCTGCGCTGCGCTCGTCGTTCAACCTCGTGAGCTTCGACCCCCGCGGCGTCGGCCGCAGCGACCCGGTTCGCTGCGTCGGACCTGCCGGGACGCGCGCGCTCTTGCGGGTGGACCCGGCGCCGGTCACGGCCCGCCAGGTCCGCGCCCTCGTCGCGGCGACGAAGTCGTTCGTCGCCGCCTGCCGGGCGCACACCCCCGCTGCGCTGCTCGAGAACGTGTCGAGCCTCGACACCGCGCGCGACCTCGACCGTCTGCGCGCCGCGCTCGGTCAGGCGCGCCTCAACTACCTCGGCTTCTCCTACGGCACCTACCTCGGTGAGCTCTACGCCTCGCTCTTCCCGTCGCGGGTGCGTGCGCTCGTGCTCGACGGCGTCGTCGACCCGGCGCTGTCGACCGTCGCCGGCGACCTCCAGCAGGCGCGAGGGTTCGAGTCGGAGCTCGCGCACTTCTTCTCCTGGTGCGACGCCACGCCGAGCTGCCGGCGGGAGCTGCCCGGTGGGGCGGCGGCGGCCTACGGCGCCGTCTTCGCCCGCCTCGTGGCGGGCCATGCGCTGGTCGCGCACCTGCGACCGGCCTTCGGCGGCACGCAGCCGGTCACCTACGGCGTCGCCGTGGTGGGCGCCGTCGCCGCCCTCTACTCGGAGAGCACCTGGCCGGACCTCGCCGCCGCGCTCGCGTCGGCGCGGGCAGGCGACGGCGACCTCTTCGCGGCGCTCGCCTTCAGCTACGCGGGCGCCGAGCCGGACGGTCAGTTCACGAACGAGCTGGCGGCGGAGACCGCGATCAGCTGCGTGGACCGGCCCGCCCCGCGCACGCTCGCCGCCTACGAGGCGCTCGCGGCTCGGCTCGCGCGCCTCGCCCCGCACTTCGGGGCTGCCGAGGCGTGGGGGACGCTGCCGTGCGCCTACTGGCCGGTGCGGCCCTCGGGCGTGGTCGGGCCGATCCGCGCGCCGGGCACGCCGACCATCCTCGTGGTCGGCACGACGGGCGACCCCGCCACGCCCTACGCGGCTGCCAGGGCGGTCGCCCACGAGCTCGCGCACGCCGTGCTGCTCACGCGCGTCGGGGAGGGGCACACCGCCTACCTCGGCAGCACCTGCGTCCAGCGCTACGTCGACCGGTACCTCGCCACGGGGATCGCGCCTCGGCCGGGCACGACCTGCCGAGGCTGAGGCGGCCCCGGCGCCCGTCGGGCCGGTAGGGTGCGCGGGGGTGGCCCAGCACGACCGACCGCTGCGAGAGGACGAGGCCGGAGAGGACCCTGTCGAGCTCCTCGCGCGCTGGTACGAGGAGGCGGCGCGCGCGCTGCGCCTGCCCGAGGCCATGGCGCTCGCGACCGCAGGTCGCAGCGGTCGCCCGAACGTGCGCATGGTGCTGCTGAAGCGCTTCGACGAGCGCGGCCTCGTCTTCTTCACGAACTACGAGAGCGCGAAGGCACGCGAGCTCGACGAGAACCCGCGCGCCGCCGCCGTGCTCCACTGGGACCCCCTCGGCCGCCAGGTGCGCGTCGAGGGCGAGGTGGTGCGCGTCGCCGCGGCCGAGTCGGACGCCTACTTCGCCACCCGGCCGCGGGCCGCGCAGCTCGGGGCGTGGGCCTCGCGCCAGAGCGAGCCGATCGCGAGCCGCGAGGAGCTCGACGCCCGGGTCGCGGCGGTGGCGGCGCGCTTCGCCGGCCGAGCCGTCGAACGGCCACCGTTCTGGGGCGGCTTCCGGCTCGTGCCCGACGCCTTCGAGTTCTGGCAGAACCGGGCCGATCGGCTCCACGACCGCCTCGCCTACCGCCGAGCCGGGACGGGCTGGCGCCGGACGCGCCTGCAGCCGTGAGCGGCGCGTCGGGCAGCCGTCAGCGCGTCGGGCGGCCGTGCTCGAGGGCGGCCACCTGGCGCTCGAGGCCGGCGGTGCCCTCGCGGCCGAGGACCTCGTCGACGACCCGTCCGCGCGCGTCGAGGAAGAAGGTCACGGGCAGGTCGGCGACGCCGTAGGCGCGGGCGAAGGCGAGGCTCGCGCTGTCCCGCACGACCGGGTAGCGCGCGCCGGCGGCGCGCAGGAGCGAGAGCGCGCGCCCGGGGGTCGAGTCGTTCGTGTCGACGCCGAGGAACCGGACGCGCCCGTCCGCGGCTCGAAAGGCGCGCGCGAACGCCCCGAGCTCGGCCGCGCACGCCGGGCACCAGGAGGCGAAGACGTTGACGACGGCCGGGTGGCCGGCGAGGAGCGAGCGGACGCGAAGCGGCCGCCCCCCGCCGAGGCGGGGGAGCACGAAGTCGAGGGGCGCTCGGGCGCCGAGCCGCAGCGTCGCCGACGCCGCGGGGGAGACGGCGACGGCCGCGGGCGGGCTCGCGCGCCACGCGGCGAGCGCGCCGGCGGTGGCGAGTCCTCCGACGCCCACGAGGATGCCCGCCGCGACGAGCGCCCGGTGGCGTCTCGCGCCCGCGCGCGCCACGTCGGTTCCCCTAGCCCCGGACGAGGCGGGTGGCGGCGCTCACGATGTGCGGGGCGGAGATGCCGGCCGCGTCGAGCAGCTCGGCCGAGGTGCCCGAGCCCACGAGCGTGCGCACCGCGAGGTGGGCGACGCGCACGGGCACCCCGGCGGCGGCGAGCGCGCTCAGCACGGCCTCGCCGAGGCCGCCGGCGGGGTAGTGGTCCTCGGCGACGACGAGGCGGCCGCCGGTCGCCTCGCAGCTCGAGACGAGGAGGTCCACGTCGATCGGCTTCACGCTGTAGCAGTCGACGACGCGCGCCGAGATGCCGCGAGCGGCGAGCGTCTCGGCTGCCCGCAGCGCCTCGTGCACCGTGACGCCGGCCCCGACGAGCGTGACGTCGTCGGCGGCGTGCGCCGAGACGAGCTTCGCGCGCCCGATCGGGAACTGCTCGGTCGGGCCGTAGATCACCGGGTAGGCGCCGCGGGTCGTCCGGATGTAGGTGATGCCGGGGTGGTCGGCGGCGGCGATCGTGAGCGCGGCCGCGCTCGTCGCGTCGCAGGGGTACAAGACGGTGGAGCCGTGCACGGCGCGCATCGCCGCGAGGTCCTCGAGCGCCATCTGCGAGGGTCCGTCCGCGCCGATCTCGACGCCCGCGTGCGACCCCGCGAGGCGGAGGGAGACACCGGAGATCCCGGCCATCCGGACGAAGTCGAGCGCGCGCGAGAAGAAGGCGCCGAACGTAGCCGCGTAGGTCACGTAGCCGCGGACCGAGATCCCCGTCGCCGCGGCGACCATGAGCTGCTCGGCGATGAAGCACTCGACGTAGCGCTCGGGTGCCGCCTTCTGGAACTCGTCGGCGTGCGTCGAGTTGCCGACCTCGGCGTCGAGCACGACGACCTCGGGGCGTGCCGCGAGGGCGGCGAGCGCGTCCCCGAAGGCGCGGCGGGTCGCGAGCTTCGCGCCGAGCTCGTAGGTCGGAACGGCGACCTGCGCCTTCGGGTCGGGGGCGATGGCGGGCGTGCCGGCCGGCGGGGGGAGGGACGCGACGCGGTAGGAGGTCGTGCCGCCGAGCGCGGCGACGGCCCGCTCGGCGAGGTCGGGCGGGAGCGCGGTGCCGTGCCAGCCGTTGCGGTCCTCGATCTCGGGGACGCCCTTGCCCTTCACGGTCTTGGCGAGGATGACGGCGGGGCGGTCTGCGGCACGGGCCTCGCCGAGCGCTGCATCGATCGCGGCGAGGTCGTGGCCGTCCACCGTGAGCGCGCGGCAGCCGAAGGCCTCGACGCGAGCCGCGTAGGCGTCGAGGTCCCAGCCGAGCTCGGTGGGGCCGCGCTGGCCCAGCCGGTTGACGTCGACGAGCACGACGAGGTTGGCGAGGCCGTAGAAGCCGGCCTTGTCGAGGGCCTCCCAGACGGCGCCCTCGGCGAGCTCCGAGTCGCCGCAGAGCGCGTAGACGCGGGCGTCGAGGCGGTCGAGCCGGCTGATCGCGTAGGCGATCCCCACGCAGGTCGCGATCCCGACGCCGAGGGAGCCGGTCGCCACGTCGACCCAGGGGAGCGCGGGGGTGGGGTGCCCCTGCAGGGGGGAGCCGAAGCGGCGGTAGGTACCGATGAGGGCGTCCTCGTCGATGACGCCGACCGCCCGGTACAGGGAGTAGAGCAGCGGGGAGGCGTGGCCCTTGGAGAAGACGAGGTGGTCGTTCGTCGGGCGCTGCGGGTGCTCCCAGTCGTAGCGCAGGTGGCGGGTGGCGAGGACGGCCACGAGGTCGGCGGCCGAGAGCGAGGACGTCGGGTGCCCCGAGCCGGCCGCCGTGGAGCAGCGGATCGAGTCGACTCGGAGCTGGCGCGCGAGATCGCTGGCTGCCTGGAGGTCCTGAGCGAGCATGTTGGCACCTCGGACGAGTTGGGGACTCGCCCTAGGCTAGTGGCGCTCGCCCGGCCCGGCTCCGCAGCCGGCGGCCCGGACCTAGCGCCGGCGCGACCGGGTCGTCCCGGTGAAGAGGCTCTGCAGCGTCAGGACCATCACCCTCTCCGACGCGAGCGCCGAGCGGCTGAGCCCGTCGCGTAGGTAGTGCCAGCTCTGCCACGCCGTGGCGAGGTCGAGGGCGTCGAGGAGCGACCTGCCGGCGTCGGCTCGGGCCGCGAGCTCGGGTCCGAAGGCGCTGGCGACGTGGTTGCGGCGGAGCACCCTCGTCCGCCGCAGGCCCTTGGCCATCTCCGGCGAGGCGTGCTCGTCGAACAGGGTCGCCCGGCGGATGGGCGTGATGGCCTCGTAGAGCTTGCGGCACTGGCGCGCGACGATGGCGACGCGCTCGTCGAGCGGGAGCGTCGGGTCGACCGGCTGCAGCGCCTCGACGTGCCGACTGAGCTGGAGGTCGAGTGCCATCCTGCGCAGCGCCTCGACGTCCTCGAAGTGGTGGTAGACGGTGCGCAGGGCCACGCCGGCCCTCGCCGCGATCTCCTGCGCCGTCGGGCGTACCTGTCCTTCCTCGACGAGGGCGAGGAGGGCCTCGAGGACGCGCAGGCGCGTCCGTTCCCCGCGCGCGCGCCGGCCGTCGACCCGGGCAGGGCTGGTTTTTGCAACAGCGGGCATGAGCCCTAGCCTACCCACGGCCGTCCGGAGGACGGCAACTCGCTTGTCATTGCACGGCAAATGTAAGGAATCTGCTGGAGATCGGCCCCGTCACCCGCCGCTCCAGCCGGCAGTGCGTGCGGGTCGCAGCTCGCGGGCTACGGGACCGCGCGGGTGCGTCGGCGAGCCGCGAGCGTGCACGCCGCGAGCAGGATGAGGCCGATGCCGGAGACCACGATCCCGACGAGCAGCTCGCGCGGCGCGTAGCGCCACGTGACGAGCCACCTCCCGCGCCCGACGTCGACGGCCTGGACGAGGCCGAAGCGGTGGGCGGCGACGACGCGGACGGGTCCGCCCGAGCGTCTGGTGATACGGGCCGTCCAGCCGGGGGCGTAGGTCACGGAGCGGACGAGCACCGCGGGGGCCTCGGCGTCGACGACCATCGTCGTGGCGCCGGCGGTCGCGCCGCCGAGCACCCGGACGGTGCCCGGTGCCCGGCGGTCGGTGCGCGGCGTCGTGTCCCCGAGGGGCTGGAGCCAGGCCAGGCCGGCCGTCTCGTGGTTCTCGAAGGCGCTGAAGGGGCCGACGGCGCCTGCGTAGGTCCAGTGCGGAGGGACGAGCGCGCCCTGGAGGGGCCCGTCGAGGAGGAGGCGCTGCGCGGGCGAGCGCGTGACGACCGTGACGGCGCCGACGAGGGCGGCCGTGCCCGTCGGTGCTGCGACGCTCACCGTCTCGACGGTCTCGGGAGCAGGCAGCCGGACGAGGGCCTCGCGGTGGCGGACGGGCACGACCACCGGCGCGGCGGGGTAGCCGGGCCCGCTCGTGACGACGTGCAGCGTGCGCGGCACGCCGCCGAGCTGCGGGAGCAGGTAGACGGTCAGGCGCGCGACGGTCGCCGGCGCGGGGAGGAGGAAGGACGCCGGGTGGCTGGCGCTCGCCGGCCAGGGGCCGGCGGGCGCCGCGGCGGACGAACCGGGGAGCGGCACCGGCGCCCCCGGGGCGATCGGGTGCGCGAGGTAGGGGGGCAGCGTGAGCAGGAGGCGCAGGTCGAGCGTGTTGAACGACTCGCCGCTCAGGCGATCGACGGCGAGGTTCTCGAAGTCGTGGGTGCTCGTGACGTCCTGGTAGGTCCCCTCGACGAGGGAGCCGTAGCCCTGGACGCTCGAGGTGCCCTGGATGACGTTGATGTCGGTGAGCCCGGCGGCGTTCAGCGCGCTCTGGCCTGCGGGAGGCGTGATGAACGACGGGTTGTAGATCGCGAACCGGCCGTCGCTCCCGGTCGCGGCGGCGATGCGCCGGCTGAGGCTGGTCGGCCCGAGGGTCGCGGCGGGCACCGTGGCCCAGCTCCCGAACGCGAGGTAGAGGCCGACGTCGGCGAGGCAGGCGGCGGCGAGCAGCACCCGGCGGTCGCGCCACGACAGGCGGCGGGCGCCGAGGGCGAGGCCGAGGGACACGAGCGCCAAGAGCGCGCTCGCGACGAGGTACCCGGCGAGGGCCCGGAACAGTCCCGGCGACACCACGTAGGCGTGCAGGCGCCGCTGCAGGCTGGCCGGCCTCGCGAACGCGTAGGCGACGAGGGCGAGCGCTGCGGCGCCGGGGAGCGCGCCGAGCAGGCGGCTCGTCGCGCTCCGAAGCGTCCGGCTCGCAGCCCCGGCCCGGCGCGACCACAGGTCGTCGGCGAAGTAGCCGAGCAGGACGCACAGCCCGAGGTCGATGAGGACGGCGTTTCGGTTCTGGAGGCGCTCGCCGCCGTAGAAGGGGAGGCGCGCGAGCAGGTGGCCGGCGGGCGAGGCCGTGCCGAGGGTGAGCACGGTGCCGACCGCGACGAGCGCGTACCAGACCCCGAGAGGGCGGTTCCCGGTGCGTCGCGACACGCCGCGCAGCCAGGCGGCGAGGGGGGCGAGGAGCTCGGGCACGAGCGCGAGGGCGGCGACGAGCGCCGTGAAGCCGACGCCGACGGTGAGCTCGGGCAGGTTGTAGCTGCCGAAGTAGACGGGCTGGCCGAAGTTGCCGTTGCCCCCGAGGAGGAACGGCAGCAGGAGCAGGCTGAGCAGGTGCGGGAGGCTCACCGAGCCCGCGGCGAAGAAGTCGTAGGCGGTGGCGCCCCGCTGGGAGGCCCGCACGAAGCCGAGGCCCGGCAGCCACTGGACCGCCGACACGGCGACACCGAGGAGCGTGCCGGCGAGCACGAGGGCGAGCAGGCGCGCGCCGCCGCGTCCGCGCAGCGCAGCGGCGAGCGCGAGCACGCCGATCGCGATCGCCGCGCTCGACACGGCTCGGGGGTCCCCTGCCAGGACGGCGAGCCCGAAGGCCGCGCCGAGCAGGGCGAGGTGCCCGAGCGTGGCTCGCTCGTCCGCCCGGCGGGCGAGCCCGTCCACGGCCAGGAGCATCCAGGGGAGCAGCGCGCTGCCCTCGGTGAGGCCGAGGTGCACGATCTGGCCGTTCATGAAGCCCGTGTACGAGAAGGCGAGCGCGGCGAGCAGGGCGGGGACCGGCTGGCAGCCGAGGCGGCGGACGAGCGCGTAGGTGCCCGTCCCCGCCACGGCACCGACGGCGGCGAAGTTGACCGTCCAGGCGGCGACGGGCGGGAGCAGCGCGAACAGGAGGGTGCCGGGGAACAGGGCGCCCGCGTTCCACCCCGCGAGCAGCGGGGTGCCGCTCCAGATGAGCGGGTCCCACGACGGGAGGTGGCCCGAGGCGAGGACGCGGCCGGCGAGGACCCGGAGGGGGTAGTTCTGGTAGAGGTCGTCGCCGGGGAGCACGGGGTGCCCCGCGATCGCCAGCGGCGCGTAGAGGAGGATCGGCAGGGCGACGAGGGCCGCGAGGGCGAGGCGGTCGTGGCGGCCGAGGCGTCGTAGCGGAGCGGCCAGGCGCGCGGCGACGGGCAGGGCGGGGGCGCTCGTGATCACGGCCGGCGCGCGGCGGGACCTGGGCCTGCTCGTACACTCGTGCGCACCGTGGTCAACACCCTGCTCCACCCGATCCTCGGCCTCGGTGGCTGGGAAGCCTACGTGCTGGTCGGAGCGCTCTGCTTCGGGGAGGCCGCGATCTTCCTCGGCTTCGTGATCCCCGGCGAGACGGCGGTCGTCCTCGGCGGGGTGCTGGCGGCCGAGCACCACGTGTCACTGCCGGCGATGGTGACGCTCGTCGTGGCGTGCGCGATCGCGGGCGACACCGTCGGCTACGAGGTCGGCCGGCACCTCGGTCCGCGGCTGCTGCAGCTGCGCCCGCTCCGGGCGAACCCGAACGTCGAGCGCTCGCGCCGCTTCCTGCAGCGACGCGGGCCGGTCGCGGTGTTCCTCGGCCGCTTCACCGCGGTGTTCCGCGCCCTCGTCCCGGGCATCGCTGGCCTGTCGGGGCTGTCGTACCCCCGCTTCGCGCTGGCGAACGCCGCGGGCGGGATCGTGTGGGGCGCCGGCTTCACGCTCGCCGGCTACGCCGTCGGCACCGGCTACGAGAAGGTGCTGCGCGCCGCGGGGACGGCCTCGACGGCGCTCATCGCCGCAGCCGCGCTCCTCCTCGTCGGCTGGTTCGCCTGGCGCCGGGTCCGGGAGCGGCGTGAGCGGGCGGCGCTGCGCGCCGGGCCAGAAATCCGACCCACGAAGTCGACATTCGGCGCGCCCGCCGGTAAGATCGGACGGCGACGACACGACAGCGACGACGAGGAGAACCCCATGGCACTGCAGCTCGGCGACCCCGCCCCTGACTTCACCGCCGACTCGACGGAGGGTCCGATCCACCTCTACGAGTACCTCGGCGACAGCTGGGGCATCCTCTTCTCCCACCCCGCCGACTTCACGCCCGTCTGCACGACCGAGCTCGGCGAGGTCGCGCGGCTGAAGGGCGAGTTCGACAAGCGCAACACGAAGGTGCTCGGCCTGTCCGTCGACCCGGTCTCCTCCCACAGGGACTGGGCGCAGGACATCAAGGACGCGACCGGCCACGCCCTCAACTACCCGCTGATCGGCGACCCGGAGCGCAAGGTCGCCGACCTGTACGGGATGATCCACCCGAACGCGAACGACACGCTCACGGTGCGATCGGTCTTCATCATCGGTCCGGACAAGAAGATCAAGCTCACCATCACCTACCCCGCGTCCACGGGCCGGAACTTCCAGGAGATCCTGCGCGTCCTCGACTCGCTCCAGCTGACCTCGCAGTACTCGGTGTCCACGCCGGTCAACTGGAACGACGGCGAGGACGTCATCATCGCCACGGCGATCTCCGACGACGAGGCCAAGCAGCGGTTCCCGAAGGGCTTCAGGGCCGTCAAGCCCTACCTGCGCTACACGCCGCAGCCGAACCGCTGAGGGGCGGCGCCGGGTCCGGCCGACGGTGCCGGACCCGGTCGACGGTGCCCGGCTCGGCGGAGGCGCGGGGCTACCATCACGCCGTGCGCGCCCGGCTCTACGACCTCGGCCGTCGCTGGGGCGCGGCGCCCGGGATCGCGCAGGACGCGTTCTTGTACTTCGCGTCCGCCGTCTACGCCCTCACGACCGTCGCGACGGCCGCCGGCGGCGACTACCGGTCGTGGGGCGAGATGGCAGCGGTCGCCTACGCGCTCGCGGCCGTGCTGGGCGCCGTCGCCGCCGGCGTCGCACGCCGGGGCCGGCTGGGACCTCGCGCCCTTCGCGTCGCGCGCCGCGTCCTCCTCGTCGCCGTCTTCGTCGGCGCCCTCGCGATTCCTCTCGGTGCGCAGCTCGCCTGGCGCGCCGCGGCGCGGCCCGGGCCCCACGCCCAGCCGGAGGTCGCCGTGATCGAGCGCGCCGGCGACCGGCTCGCCAGCAGCCACGACCCGTACCTCGCGTCGCCGCGATCGGTCGGGGTCGCACCGTCGAGCGACGCCAGGGCGGTCGACGAGAGCACCTTCTTCCCCTACCTGCCCGGCATGGTGCCGTTCGGCCTCCTCAACGCGCTCCACGCCCCCTCGCCCGTCACCGATGCCCGGATGAGCTTCCTCGCCTTCACCCTCGCCGTCGCCGCCGCGGCCCTCGGCCTGAGCGGCGCGCCGGCCAGCCAGCGGGGGCGGGCGCTGCAGTTCCTCGTGGTCCTCCCCTCGGGCGCGCTCCCGCTCGTCACCGGGGGGGACGACCTCCCCGTGCTCGCGCTGATGCTGCTCGGGCTCGTCCTCGCGACGCGTCGGCACCCGGTGCTCGCGGGCCTCGCGCTCGGCTGCGCCGGCGCCCTGAAGCTCACCGCGTGGCCGCTGCTCGTGCTGCTCGGGCTCGTCGTGCGCGACGCGACCGACCGGCCGGCCCGCGCCCGGTACGCGACGGCGGCGCTCGGCGTGCTCGTGCCCGTCCTCGCGGCCGGGCTGGTCCCAGATCCGCGGGCGTTCCTCGTGAACGTGGTTCGCTTCCCGCTCGGCCTGGCACGCGTCGCGTCGCCCGCGGCGAGCCCGATGGTCGGCCAAGTGCTGGCGAACGCCCTCCCGCACGAGCGCCGGCTCGTCACGATCCTCCTCGCCGTCGCGGTGCTCGCCATCGTCCTCGGCGCGCTCGCCCGGCTCCGGCCCCGGGACCCGGCCGACGTGGCGCGGCTCAGCGCCCTCGCGCTGAGCGTCGCGACGCTCCTCGCGCCGGCGACGCGCTTCGGCTACTTCATCTACCCCGTGAACCTGCTCGTCTGGAGCTTCTTCCTACGCACGGTGCCCGAGCGCCCGGCCCTCGCGGCCTGGCCGGTGCTCGCTCAGCCGAGGTCGTCGACGGCGAGGAGCCGCAGGGAGAGCGAGCTCGTCGGGCCGGTGCCGTCGCCGGCGAGGGCGGGGCTGACGAGGGGGTTGCGGGGCGTAACCCGCACCCCGGCCTCCCACTCGTAGCCGTCGGCTCCGGCGTGGGTGGCCAGGATGAGGGTGGAGCCGTCGGTCGCGGCCGTGACGCCGACGAGCGACCAGTGGGCGGCGCGCAGCTCGGTGCGGTAGAAGTCGACGAGGGCGCGCGCGTCCTGCTTCACGGCGAAGGTGATCGTGCGGTCGTAGAGCCCGACACCGCCGTCCTGGCGGGTCGTGCCGGTGACCGTGGCGCCCGCCGGCACGACGAGCGCAGCGAGCACGTTCGCGGGAGGCTCGTCGGGCGAGCGGATCGGCCGCAGGATCGGCGCCGCGGCCACCGCCGCGATCCCGTCGGCCCGCGCGACGACCGGGCCGCCGGCGCTTCGCCCGGGTCCGCCGGCGAGGGCGCCGGCCAGGCCGCCGGCGAGCGCCACGAACGCAGCGAGCCCCACGACGAAGAGGGCGGGGCCGCGCCGCACGGGGCGCTGCCAGGTGGCCGCGGCGCTGGGGGGCGTCGGGCCGTCGAGTCCGGGCTGGGTGGTCACGGCGGGCAGGGCCATCGTAGTGCGAGCGCCCCGTCTGGTCGGCAGCGGCGGTACCCTGGCGTATGGCCGTCGTCGACCCGCTGAGCGACGAGGGCGTCGCCGTCCGCGGCGGCGCGGACACCACCGTCGAGCCGAGCTTCGAGGGTCTCCTCGCGCTCCTCGAGGCGCACCATCCGGGCCAGGAGGTCTCGATCGTCGAGCGGGCGTACGCGCTCGCCGAGCGGGCGCACGAGGGCCAGTTCCGCCTGTCGGGCGAGCCGTACGTCAGGCACTCGCTCGCGGTGGCGATGATCGTCGCCGCCCTCGGGCTGGACGCGACGAGCGCGGCGGCGGCGCTCCTCCACGACGTCGTCGAGGACACGGAGGTCTCCCTCGAGGAGATCGAGGCGTCCTTCGGCCCGGAGGTCGCGGCCATCGTCGACGGCGTGACGAAGCTCGACCGGCTCAGCTTCTCATCCAAGGAGGCGCAGCAGGCCGCCACCGTCCGCAAGATGCTCGTCGCGATGGCGAAGGACTGGCGCGTCCTCGTGATCAAGCTCGCCGACCGGCTCCACAACATGCGCACGCTCGACGCCATGCCGCAGTGGAAGCAGCGGCGCACGGCCGAGCAGACGCTCGACATCTTCGCGCCGCTCGCGCACCGCCTCGGGATCCAGGAGATCAAGTGGCAGCTCGAGGACCTCGCCTTCAAGACGCTGCACGCGAAGCGCTACGCGGAGATCGCCCAGATGGTGGCGACGCGCGCGCCGAGACGGGAGGTCGAGCTCGCCGAGGTGGTCGAGGTGCTGCGCGCCCGGCTCGAGGCCCTGTCGATCGACGCCGTCGTCACGGGCCGACCGAAGCACCTCTGGAGCATCTACGAGAAGATGGTGCTGCGCGGCAAGGAGTTCGACGAGATCTACGACCTCGTCGGCATCCGGATCATCGTCCCGACCGAGAAGGACTGCTGGGCGGCGCTCGGCTCCGTGCACGCGCTCTGGGCGCCCGTCCAGGGCCGGTTCAAGGACTACATCAACTCGCCGAAGTTCAACCTCTACCAGTCGCTGCACACGACCGTCGTCGGGCCGCACGGCAAGCCCCTCGAGATCCAGATCCGCACGCACGAGATGCACCGGCGGGCCGAGTACGGGATCGCGGCGCACTGGGGCTACAAGGAGGAGGCGAAGCGTCGCGACTCGGCACGTCCCGCCGACGACATCGCCTGGCTCCAGCGCCTCGTCGACTGGGAGCGGGACACCCCCGATCCGATCGAGTTCCTCGAGACGCTGAAGCTCGACCTCGAGCAGGACGAGGTCTACGTCTTCACCCCCAAGGGGGCCATCGTCACGCTCCCCGCGGGCTCGACGCCGATCGACTTCGCCTACGCGATCCACACCGAGGTCGGCCACCACTGCGTCGGCGCGCGCGTGAACGGCCGGCTCGTGCCCCTCGACGCGAAGCTCCAGTCGGGCGACACCGTGGAGATCATCACCTCGAAGGTGCCCACCGCCGGACCGTCGCAGGACTGGCTGAAGATCGTCGCCTCGCCGCGGGCGCGCAGCAAGATCCGCCAGTGGTTCTCGCGCGAGCGCCGGGAAGACGCCATCGAGGCGGGCCGAGACGAGCTGGCCAAGGAGCTGCGGCGCGAGGGCCTCCCCGTGCAGCGCCTGGCGAGCTCGAGCGCGCTCGCCGAGGTGGCAGCGGCGATGGGCTACCCGGACCTCGACGCGCTGCACGCCGCCATCGGCGCGGGCCACTGCTCGTCGCGGGGGGTCGTCCAGCGCCTGCAGCGCCAGCTGGCCGGCGACGAGGTGCAGCTTCCGACGACGGTCCTCCAGCCGCGCCGTCCCTCGGTGCGACGAAGCGGCACCGGCGTGTACGTCGAGGGACTCGACGACGTCATGGTGCGCCTCTCTCGCTGCTGCACGCCGGTGCCGGGCGACAGCATCGTCGGCTTCGTCACGCGCGGACGCGGCGTCTCGGTGCATCGCGAGGACTGCGTGAACGCGCTGGCGCTCCGCAGCGCCGACCGCGAGCGCCTGATCGAGGTGGAGTGGGACGAGGCGCGAAGCGGGATGTTCGTCGCCGCGATCGCGCTGAAGGCGCTCGACCGCTCGCAGCTCCTCGCCGACGTGGCCCGCGTCCTCGCCGAGCACCACCTCGGCATCGTCGCCTCGTCCACCCAGGTCACAGAGGATAGGGTGGCGAGCATGCGCTTCGAGTGCGAGCTCGCGGACGGCGCGCACCTCGAGTCCGTGCTCTCGGCGTTGCGCCAGCTCGAGGGGGTGTACGACGCCTACCGGGTGCTGCCCGGTCGCCGCTCGGCTCCCGCGCGCGCGACGCGGTGACGCGCTTCCAGGCGCCGTCGGGCACCCGCGACATCCTCCCGCCCGAGAGCGGGCGCCTCGAGGAGGTCGTCGCGCGCTTCGCACGGGTCGTGGAGCTGGCCGGCTACGGCCTCGTCGTCTCCCCGCTCTTCGAGGACGTCGGCGTCTTCCGCCGCGGCATGGGCGAGTCGTCGGAGATCGTGCGGAAGGAGATGTACGAGTTCGAGGACAAGGGGGGTCGCCTCCTCGCGCTGCGGCCCGAGGGAACCGCCCCCGTCGTGCGGGCCTTCATCGAGCACCAGCCGCCCACGGTGTGGAAGGCGTGGTACGTGACGCCCGCGTTCCGCTACGAGCGCCCCCAGGCCGGCCGCTACCGTCAGCACCACCAGCTCGGCGTGGAGGCGATCGGGAGCGCGGACCCCGACCTCGACGTCGAGGTGATCGCGCTCCTCGCCGGCTTCTTCTCCTCGCTCGGGCTCGAGCGCGTCGAGCTGCGCGTGAGCTCGATGGGCGACGGCGCGTGCCTGCCCGCCTACCGGACGGCGCTGCGGTCGTACCTCGCGGCGCACGAGGGGGCGCTGTGCGCGGAGCACGCCGCGCGCTATCGCGAGAACCCGCTGCGCGTCCTCGACTGCAAGCGCCCGAGCTGCAGGCAGGTTCGCGAGGGCGCGCCGCGGCTGCGCCACGCCCTGTGCGAGCCCTGTGCAGCGCACCTGGCCCGCGTCTGCGCAGGGCTCGACGCCCTCGGCATCGCCTACAAGGAGGACGACTTCCTCGTGCGCGGCTTCGACTACTACACGCGCACCACCTTCGAGTTCTCGAGCCTCGCCCTCGAGGCGGCCCAGGACGCCATCGGGGGCGGCGGCCGCTACGACGGGCTCGCGGAGCTGCTCGGCGGCAGGCCGACGCCGGGGATCGGGTTCGCGAGCGGCATCGAGCGCCTCCTGCTCGCGTGCGACGCAGAGGGGGTGCTGCCCTCCCGCCCGTCCCCGGTCACGGTGTTCGTGGCCGACGTGGCGGGAGGCTCGGTGGCGCGCGACCTCACGCACGAGCTGCGCCGGGCGGGGATCGGCTGCGAGCGCGCCTTCGACGGCCGTTCCCTCAAGGCGCAGCTGCGGCTGGCCGATCGCGCCGGGGCGCGCCTCGCGCTCATCGTCGGGCCGGAGGAGGCCGCGGCGGGGGCGGTGACGCTGCGGGTGCTGCGTGGCCCGCAGGCAGGCCACCAGGAGCGTCTGGCGCGCAGCGGCCTCGCCGAGGCGGTGGCCGCGTGGCTGGCATGAGCGCGCCCGGCCCCGTCGCGCGCGGCCTGCGCAGCGCCTACTGCGGGACGCTGCGCGCCGAGGACGTCGGGCGCGCGGTGACCGTGTGCGGGTGGGTGGCCCGCCGGCGCGCGCACGGCGAGCACCTCGTCTTCCTCGACGTGCGCGACCACACCGGCGTCGTCCAGTGCGTCGTCGACGGCGCGCACGCGCTGCGCGCCGAGTACGTCGTGCGCGTGACCGGCACCGTGCGTCGCCGGCCTGCCGGCACGGAGAACCCGGCGCTGCCGACGGGCGAGGTGGAGCTCGCCGACTGCGAGGTCGAGGTCCTCTCGCCGGCCGAGCCGCTGCCGTTCAGCCTCGACGCGCGGGCCGAGACCGACGAGGCGCTCCGCCTGCGCTACCGCTTCCTCGACCTGCGCACCGAGCGGCTGCAGAGGAACCTCCGCCTGCGTGCCCGGGTCAACGCGGCCCTGCGCGCCGCGATGGAGCGCCAGGGCTTCGTCGAGGTCGAGACGCCGCTCCTGTGGACGCCGACCCCCGAGGGGGCGCGTGAGTTCGCCGTGCCCTCGAGGCTTCAGCCCGGCTCGTTCTACGTCCTGCCGCAGAGCCCGCAGCTCGCGAAGCAGCTGGCGATGGTGGGCGGGATCGACCGCTACTACCAGATCGCCCGCTGCCTGCGCGACGAGGACCTGCGGGCCGACCGGCAGTTCGAGTTCACCCAGCTCGACGTCGAGGCGTCCTTCGTCGGCCAGGAGGACATCTGGGCGTTCGTCGGTGAGGCGGTGCTCGCCGCGACGGAGGCCGCGACCGGCGAGCCGCCACCACCGATCGAGAGGCTGACGTGGCTCGAGGCGCTCGACCGCTACGGCACCGACAAGCCCGACCTCCGGTTCTCGATGACCCTCGTCGACCTGACCGCCGTGCTCGCGTCGACGCAGCTGCGAGCGCTGCGCGCGCCCGCCGTGAAGGCGATCCGCGTGGAGAAGGCGGGCGACCTCGCCCGGTCGCGCCTCGACGCGCTCACGAACCGGGCGCGCTCGCTCGGCGCCGAGGGTCTCGTGTGGCTGCGCGCCGTCGAGTCGGACGGGCGGGTCGACCTCGACGCGCCGGTCGCGAGGCACCTGAGCCGCGCCGAGCGCGACGGGATCATCGCCGAGACGGGCGCGCTCGCCGGCGACCTCGTCCTCGTCGTCGCGGGCGAGCACCGGCGTGCCTGCGAGGTGCTCGGCCAGCTGCGCCTCGATCTCGGCCGTCCGCCGATCGGCGAGGGGCCGCTGCGGTTCTGCTGGGTGGTCGACTTCCCGCTGTTCGAGGGCCTCGACGAGCAGGGTCGGCCGGTGGCCGCCCACCATCCGTTCACGATGCCGCACCCGGACGACCTCGACGCGCTCGAGGACGACCCGCTGTCGGTGCGCGCGCAGTCCTACGACCTCGTGCTGAACGGCTGGGAGCTCGGCTCGGGGAGCATGCGGATCCACCGCGCCGACGTCCAGCGGCGGGTCTTCGCCGCGCTCGGCGTGGGCGAGGAGGAGGCCGAGCGCCGTTTCGGCTTCCTCCTCGAGGCCTTCCGCTACGGCGCTCCGCCGCACGGCGGCTTCGCGGTCGGCCTCGACCGGCTCGTCGCGCTCCTCGCCGGGGAGGAGAACATCCGCGAGGTCATCGCCTTCCCGAAGACGGGGTCGGGTGCGGACCTCATGACCGGGGCGCCCAAGCCGCTCGGCGAGCGCGAGCTCGCCGAGCTGTCCCTCCGGGTCGTCACGGGCCGGCGCCCGCCGGGCTGAGGGCCGTGACGGGCTCGCCCGACCTGTTCGACGCGGCCGCCGAGGCCGAGCTGGCGCGGCGTGGGCCACTCGCCACCCGCCTCCGCCCGCGTCGCCTCGACGAGGTCGTCGGCCAGCGGCACCTGCTCGCCGAGGGCGCGCCGCTGCGCGCGCTCATCGAGGCGGACCGCCTCGGCTCGGCGGTCTTCTTCGGTCCCCCCGGGAGCGGCAAGACGACCGTCGCCGAACTCGCGGCGCGCGCGAGCGAGAAGGCCTTCGTGTCGATGTCGGCGGTGAGCGCCGGCGTGCGCGAGGTGCGCGAGGTGCTCGAGCGCGCACGGCACCGGCTCGGCGCGGAGGGGCGCGGCACGATCCTGTTCCTCGACGAGGTCCACCACTTCAGCCGCGCCCAGCAGGACGCCCTGCTGCCGGGGGTCGAGGCCGGCACCGTCGTGCTCGTCGGGGCGACGACGGAGAACCCGTTCTTCAGCCTCGCGGCGCCGCTGCTGTCGCGCGCGACGCTGTGGCGCTTCGAGCCGCTCGGCCTCGAGGACGTGCGCGAGCTCATCGGGCGTGCGCTCGCCTGCGAGGGCGCCGAGATGACCCCCGAGGCGTGCGAGCGCTGCGCCCGCCTCGCCGGAGGCGACGGGCGCGCCGCGCTCACGACCGTCGAGGTGGCCGTCGCCGTGGCGGCGAGCCGCGGTCGGCGGGTCGTCGAGGTCGCGGACGTCGAGGCGGCACGCCAGACGCGCGTGCTGGGCCACGGGCGCGACGAGCACTACGACCTGACGAGCGCCTTCGTCAAGTCGATCCGGGGCTCGGACCCCGACGCCGCCCTCTACTGGCTGGCGCGCCTGCTCGCCGCGGGCGAGGACCCACGCTTCGTCGCACGCCGCCTCGTCATCGCGGCGAGCGAGGAGGTCGGCATGGCGGACCCGAGCGCGCTCGTCGTCGCGGTCGCCGCCGCGACGGCGGTGGAGCGCGTCGGGCTCCCGGAGGGCGCCCTCGGTCTCGCGCAGGCGACCGTGCACCTCGCCAGCGCGCCGAAGTCGAACCGGTGCGCGGCGGCGCTGTGGGCCGCCCAGGCAGACGTGGCGAGCGGTCCGCTCGCGCCGGTACCGGCGAGGCTGCGGGACGCGCACTACGCGGGCGCGGCGGCGCTCGGCCACGGCGTCGGCTACGAGTATCCTCACGACGACCCCCGGGGGTACGTCCCCGCAGCCCACCTGCCAGAGGCGCTCGCCGGTCGCCGCTACTACGTCCCGTCGCCCCACGGCGCCGAGGCCGAGGTCGCCGAGCGGCTCGAGCGGCTGCGCGAGGGCGCGCCGGACCGGGTCGTGGAGGAGGGCCGATGAAGGACGCGGCGGGGCTGCGCGAGGCGTTCACGCGCTTCTTCGTCGAGCGCGGGCACGCGGCGCTGCCGGCCGCGGGGCTCATCCCGCACGACCCGTCGATCCTCTTCACGATCGCCGGGATGGTGCCCTTCAAGCCGTACTTCGAGGGCAGCGTGCCGCCGCCCGTTCCCCGGGCGACGACGATACAGCCGTGCTTCCGCACGGTCGACATCGAGCTCGTCGGCACGACGGCGCGCCACAGCACGTTCTTCGAGATGCTCGGGAACTTCAGCTTCGGCGACTACTTCAAGGAGGACGCCATCGCCTACGCCGCGCAGTTCGTCGGCGATGTGCTCGGCCTCGAGCAGGAGCGGCTGTGGGTGACGGTCCACGAGTCCGACGAGGACGCCGCGGCGATCTGGCACGACGTCGCGGGCATTCCGCTCGAGCGGATCCAGGCGATGGGCGAGGACAACTTCTGGCGCATGGGCGAGACCGGGCCGTGCGGCCCGTGCTCGGAGATCTACTTCGACAAGGGCGAGGCCTTCGGGGAGGGGGGCGGCCCCGCCAAGGGTGGACCGGACCGCTTCGTCGAGATCTGGAACCTCGTCTTCATGCAGTTCGAGCGCCATCCCGACGGGTCGCTCACCGAGCTGCCGAGGAAGAGCATCGACACGGGCGCGGGCCTGGAGCGCCTGCTGGCCGTGCTCCAGGGGGTCGGGTCCATCTTCGAGACCGACGTCATCGCGCCGGTCGTCACCGAGGCGGCGCGGGTCACCGGCCAGGTCCCCGGGGCGAGCGAGGCCGCCGACGTGGCGCTGCGCATCCTCGCCGACCACGCCCGCGCGATCACCTTCCTCATCTCCGACGGCGTGTTCCCGTCGAACGACGGGCGCGGCTACGTGCTGCGCCGGGTCATCCGTCGGGCGGTGCTGCGCGCCCACCAGCTCGGCGTCACGTCGCCCGTGACGCCCGCGCTGTGCGCGGCGGTCGTCGCGACGATGGCGGGGGCCTACCCCAAGCTGGCGCGGGACGCCTCGCTCGTCGAGACCGTCGTCGCCCACGAGGAGGAGGCCTTCCGGCGGACCCTGCGCTCGGGGACGGCGCTCATCGAGCAGGAGCTGGCCACCGGGGGCGAGAAGGTGCGCGGCGAGGTCGCCTTCCGTCTGCACGACACCTACGGGTTCCCGATCGATCTCACGCGCGAGCTGGCGCGAGCGCGGGGCATGGAGGTCGACGAGGCGGGCTTCGCGGCGGAGATGGCCGCCCAGCGGGGCCGAGCGCGCGAGGCCGCTCGCTCCGGGGCCCCCGAGGACGAGGACCGCTGGCGCTGGCAGGAGGTGCTCGCCACCTTCGGCGCCACCCGGTTCGTCGGCTACGAGCGGACCGAGCAGCGTGCGCGGGTGCTGGCGCTGCGCGAGCGGGCGGACGCGTCGAGCTTCGCGAACGTCGACGGGGAGCGGGTTCCGCCGGGCAGGCGCCTGGTCGACGTGGTCCTCGACACGACCCCCTTCTACGCGGAGGGCGGCGGGCAGGTCGGCGACACCGGGGTGATCGAGGGCCCGAACGGGCGTCTGCGGGTGCTCGACACGACCCAGGCGATCGAGGGCCTCACCCGCCACACGGGCTACCTGGAGGCGGGCGAGCTGCACGAGGGCGCGGAGGTCGTCGCGACCGTCGACGTCGGCCGTCGCGACGCCATCCGGCGCAACCACACCGCGACGCACCTGCTGCACGCCGCGCTCCGCCGGGAGCTCGGGGAGCACGCGAAGCAGCAGGGATCGCTCGTCGCCCCGGACCGGCTGCGCTTCGACTTCAGCCACTTCGCCCCGCTTCGCGACGAGGAGGTCGTGCGGGTCGAGGACTTCGTCAACGCCGCGGTCCTCACGGATGCGCCGGTGCGCACCTTCGAGACGTCGCGCGCCGAGGCGGAGGAGCGGGGCGCGATCGCGTTCTTCGGCGAGAAGTACGGGGACGTGGTGCGCGTCGTCCAGGCCGACGACGTGTCGATCGAGCTGTGCGGCGGGACCCACGTCTCGGCCCTCGGGATGATCGGGCCGTTCAAGATCCTCTCGGAGAGCTCGATCGGGGCGAACACGCGGCGCATCGAGGCGGTGACCGGCGAGCGCGCGCTCGCCGAGGCCCGACGCGTCGAGTCCCTGCTCGGGCAGGCGGCCGCCGCGCTGCGGGCGGCCCCGGCCGAGGTGCCCGCCGCGGTCGCCCGGCTCCTCGAGCGGGAGCGGGCGCTCGAGGAGGAGGTGCGGGCACTGCGGGCGGCGCGGCGCGCCGCCGAGGCGAGCGCACTCGCGCGCACCGCCGCCGCGGGCCGGGTCGTGGCGCGTCGCGACGACCTCGAGCCGAGCGAGCTTCGCGAGCTCGCCCTCGCCGTTCGCAACGAGCCGGGCATCGAGGCGGTCGCGCTCGCCGGCTCGCCCGACGGCGAGCGCGCCGCGCTCGTCGTCGCGGTGACGGCCACGAGCGGCATCGACGCGCGCGAGCCGGCCCGAGCGGCCGCGGCGGTGGTCGGCGGGGGCGGCGGCGGCTCGCCCGAGGTCGCCACGGCCGGTGGTCGTGACGTGCGGGGCATCGACGCCGCGCTGGCGCTGCTCCGGGAGCGCCTCGGGGGGGGCTGACACCGAGGTGCACGCGCCGGAGCGGGAAGCGGCTCGGCCCGGGCGCGTCCTGGCGCTCGACCTCGGCACCCGTCGCATCGGCGTCGCCGTCTCGGACGCGGCGCGCCGCCTGGCGCTGCCGCGAGGCGTGCTCGAGCGCTGCGGCGACGTCGGCGAGGACCACCGGCGGATCGCCGGTCTCGTCGACGAGCTCGAGGCGGGGCTCGTCGTCGTCGGTCTCCCCCTCGGTCTCGACGGCCGGGAGGGCCCGGCGGCGCGCGCGGTGCGGGCCGAGCTCGACGCGCTCGCCGCCGCGCTCGCCGTGCCGGTCGTGCCGCTCGACGAGCGCCTGAGCACGCGCGAGGCGACGCGCCGGACCGTCGAGGCGCGCGCCGCCGTGCGGGGCGAGGTGGTGGGGAGGCGCTCGGGCGGTCGCCGTCGGCGGTCGCCCGGGGCGCGCCGGCCGGTCGACGCGCTCGCCGCCGCGGTCGTGCTCCAGCGCTTCCTCGACGCCGGAGGTCCGGCAGCGTGAGGCGCGAGGGCCCGGTGCGCGCCCGCGGCGCGCCGGGGGCGTCGACTCGGGTCGCCGCCGTGATCGGTGACCCCATCGCGCACTCGCTCTCGCCCGCGCTGCACAACGGCGCCTACGCGGCGCTCGGCCTCGACTGGACCTTCGTCGCCTTCACCGTGGCCGCCCGCGACGTCGCCGAGGTCGTCCGAGGAGCGCGTGCCAGCGGGTTCGGCGGGCTCGCGGTGACGATGCCGGACAAGGACGCCGCGGCGCGCGCCGCCGACCAGGTGAGCCCCACGGTCGAGCGCCTCGGCGCTGCCAACACCATCGTGTTCCGCTCGGGCGTCGCCATCGCCGAGAGCACCGACGGGGAGGGGCTCCTCGCCGACCTGGCCGCGGCGTGGGGGTTCCGCCCCGAAGGCGCCCGGTGCGCGGTGCTCGGGGCCGGGGGAGCCGCACGCGCCGCGGTGCTCGCGCTGGCCGACGCAGGGGCGCGCCAGGTGGTCGTCGTGAACCGCAGCCGCGAGCGGGCCGAGGCCGCGGCAGCCCTCGCCGGCCCGGCCGGCAGCGTCGCGCCGCCCGAGGCGCTCGCCGAGGTCGACCTCGTCGTGAAGGCGACGCCGCTCGGGATGCACGCGGCCGGCGGCGCGAACGAGGCCGCGTCGCTCGGGCGGCGCCTCGCCCCGGGCCAGCTCGCGCTCGAGCTCGTGTACGACCCGCCGACGACGCCCTTCCTCGAGGCGGCACGCGCCGCCGGGGCGACGGCGCGCAACGGCCTCGGCATGCTCGTGCACCAGGCGGCCCGGCAGTTCGAGCTCTTCACCGGCGAGGAGGCGCCCGTCCGAGCGATGTGGGAGGCGATCGGCGGCGAGCGCTGAGCGCGCTCAGGGGGTAGCCAGCATCCCTGCCGCGGCGAGGGCTTCGGTGATCGCCGCCCGCAGTGGCCGGGCCACCTCCTCCGCGGCGAGCGGCGCGGTGCGCACCTCGACGTCGATCGCGATCCCGGCCGCCGAGAGGTCCGAGACCCCGAGGACTCGCGCGCCCGACAGCGCGCGCGCCGAGACCTCCGGGCGGGCGAGCGCCTCCGCCGCGGCGCGCTCGATGAGCGCGATCGCGCCCGACACGGGAGCCTGCGGCGAGATGGTGGCCCGCACGAGGGCGCGCCCGAAGCTGCGGGAGCTGTTCCCGAGCTTGCGGATCTCGCCGTTCGGAACGTACCAGATCGTGCCGTCCTCGGCGTGCAGGCGCGTGACGCGAAGCGAGACCTCGTCCACGACGCCGCTCAGGTCGCCGACGGCGATGACGTCGCCGATGCGGTACTGGTCCTCGACGAGGAGGAGGAAGCCCGAGAGGAAGTCGCGCACGAGCGACTGGGCGCCGAAGCCGATCGTCGCGCCGATCACCGTCGCGCCCGCGAGGAACGGGGCGAGGTTGACGCCGAGCACGGAGAGGATCGAGATGCCGCCGACGACCCACACCGCGACGCGCCAGGCGTTCGCGAGGATGCGCCGCACGGTGTCGACGCGGCTGGCCTGGGACGGATCGCGCCCGCGCGCCGTGCGGTCGCGCACGCGCGCGAGGCCGCGGCGGATGAGGCGTGCCCCGAGGTGGGAGGCGAGGATCGTGGCGCCGAGGAAGAGGAGGACCGTGACCGGCCGCAGCAGCAGGTCCTGGACGTGGTGCGCGCTCGCCTCCGGTACGCCGAAGGCGCGCAGGAGCTCCTCGATGTAGCCGGTCGAAGCCGTCGGCGCCCCCACGGCCAGTATTCTTGCCGAGCGTGGCGGTCCACCTGCTCGAGCGCGGGAGCCGCATCCGCTCCCGGCGCGAGCAGGGAGGCCTCGTCGCGACGCTGCGCCACGTCGACGTCGTCCTCGTGGCCTCGACCCTCGTGCTCACCCTCGTCGGCCTCGTCATGGTCTACTCGGCGACCCGGGGGATCTACCCGGCGGACCCCACCTACTTCCTCAAGCGCCAGATCGTCTACGCGGCGCTCGGCGTCGTCGTCATGGCGGTGTGCATGTTCGTCGACTACCGCCGGCTCGAGGAGTGGGGCTACGTCGTCTACGGCCTCGTCGTCGCGTCCCTCCTCGCCGTGCTCGCCGTCGGGCGGCACGTCTCGGCCGGCACGGGCGTGGCGAGCGCGGACTCCGCCCAACGCTGGATCGGCTTCGGCCCGCTCCACCTCCAGCCCTCGGAGTTCGGCGTCCTCGCCGTCGTCGTCGCTACCGCCGTCTACGTGGACCGCCACGGCGGCCAGCTCGGGCCGAAGCAGCTGGCGGCGCTCTTCGGGCTCGCGCTCGTCCCGATGCTCCTCGTCTACAAGCAGCCCGACCTCGGCACGACCATCGTCACGGTCGTCGTCTTCTACGTCCTCCTCGTGTTCGCCGGTGTCCGCGGGCGCTACCTCGTGGGCATCGCGGCGCTCGGCGTCGCGGCCGTCGCGGCGATCCTCGGACTGCACCTCCTCCACGGGTACCAGCTGCAGCGGCTCGAGAGCTTCCTCCACCCCAACCAGGACCTCGGGTCCTCCGGCTACGAGCTCATCCAGGCGAAGACGGCGATCGGCGCCGGCGGGCTGCGCGGGGCGGGGCTGTTCAACGGCCAGGTGACGAACCTCGGCTTCGTGCCCGTCCAGTACGCCGACTTCATCTTCTCCGCGATCGGCGAGCAGCTCGGCTTCGTCGGGTCTGCGGCGGTCCTCGGCCTGTTCGCCGTGATGGTGCTGCGGATCTTCCGGGCCACCCAGAAGGCACGCGACACGGTCGGCCGCCTCCTGTGCGCCGGCTGCCTCGCCTTCGTCGTCTTCTCCGTGTTCCAGAACGTCGGCATGAACGTCGGCATCATGCCGATCACGGGCATCCCGCTCCCCTTCATCTCCTACGGCGGCTCGGCCCTCCTCGCGTTCTTCGCCGCCGTCGGCCTCGTGGCGAACGTCGAGATCCGCCGCCACCTGATGCGGTGAGCAGGCGATGAGCACGGATCCGGACGGCGCGCCCGGCGAGGGGGGCGCGCTCGGAGTCGGTGCGCCGACGCACGACGGCGCCGGCACGCCGGCGCCGTACGTGCCGCTGCGCTTCCTCGAGGTGCGGCTCGACCTGCCGAGCCCGCACCCGCTCCTCGTGCTCGAGGAGGCCGACGCCCCCTGGCGGCGCCTCGAGGTCCCGATCGGGATGGCCGAGGGCGTGGCGATCGCCTACGCGGCGCGCGGCCTGCCGACGCCACGCCCGCTCACCCACGAGCTGTTCGTCCAGCTGCTCGAGCTCGCCGGGATGACCGTCGAGACCGTGCGCGTCGTGGCGGTGCGGGGCCGCTCCTACAGCGCCGAGCTCGTCGTCTCCGGGCCGACCGGTGCCCACACCGTCGCGTGCCGGCTCTCCGACGGCGTGGCGCTGGCGCTGCGTCAGCGCGTGCCGGCGCCCATGACCGCCGCGCCCTCGGTGCTCGAGGCCGCTGGCCTCGGCGGAACGGCGGGCTGATTGCCCTCGTCGGAGATCCGCATCACGAGGGCGAGGAGGGCGTAGTTCGCCACGAGGGACGACCCGCCGTAGGAGACGAACGGCAGGGTCACCCCGGTGAGCGGGAGCAGGCGGACGACGCCGGCCATGATGAAGAAGGACTGGAAGCCGAGAGTGGCCGTGAGGCCGACCGCCACGAGCCGGGCGAACTCGGACCGGGCGCGCAGCGCGGCGCGTAGTCCGCTGCCGACGAGGAGGAGGTAGGCGACGAGGACGGCCGCCGTGCCCACGAGGCCGAGCTCCTCGCCGATCACGGCGAAGACGAAGTCGCTCGTCGCGTAGGGGATGACGCCGGCGCCGAGGCCGAGGCCGAGCCCCGTCCCGAAGAGCCCGCCGCGGCCGAAGGCGATCTCGCCCTGCACCGGCTGGTAGCCGAGCTGGGGCCCGGTCATGTAGCGCCAGGGGTCGAGCCAGAGCTCGATCCGCTCGTTCACCTGGCCGAGGAGGTGGCTGGCGAGGAAGGTCCCGACCGCGAAGGCGGCGAGCCCGATCGCGAGGTACGTCCAGCGGCCGGTCGCGACCCAGATCATGGCGAGGAAGACGACGAAGAGGATGAGGGAGAAGCCGATGTCGTGCTCGGCGAGGATGACGAGGAGGGACACGACCCCTGCGACGGCGACCGGGCCGAAGGCGCGCAGATCCGGGGCGAGGCGGTCGCCGATCCGGCGCGTCGGGATCGTGAGGAGCTCGCGCTTCTCGACGAAGTAGGAGGCGAAGAAGACGACGAGGAGGAGCTTGGCCACCTCGACGGGCTGGAACTCCATCGAGCCGAGGTGCACCCACAGCCGCGCGCCGTTGATGTTCTCGCCGACGAGCGGGGCGAGCGGCGAGACGAGGAGGACGAGGGCGAGGACGGCGAGGAGGTAGCGGTAGCGCTCGAGGTCGCGCGAGCGACGCAGGGCGGCGAGGACCGCGACGTACACGCCGAGGCCGACGAGCGTCCAGGCGAGCTGCTGCCCGGCGGCCGCGGGGTCGACCCGGTCGATCATGACGTAGCCGATGCCGTTGAGGACGAGAGCGACCGGGACGAGCACCGGGTCCGCGTGCGGTGCGATCCGGCGGTGGACGAGCTGCAGCACGACGATGATCGCGAGCGCCGTGCCGGCGAAGGGCGCGAGGTCGGCGGGCAGGCGGCTCGTGCGCGACAGGGAGAGCAGGAGGAGCGCCGAGACGACGGTGATCGCCCCGACGAGCAGGAGGCCCAGCTCGCTGCGTCGTCGTGCCCTCGGCATCCCTCGTGTCCCGGCGGCCACGCGTCGACGCTAGCTGAGCGCGGGCCGCAGGCCCTGGCAGTAGCGTTGCGGGCGTGGAGGACCTGCGTGCGCGACGGGCGCGCGAGCTGCTCGGCGAGGTCGCGCCGACCGTCGAGGGCCAGCCCGAGCAGGCCAAGGTGGAGGACTTCGGGCCTGCCCGCTTCCTGAACCGTGAGCTCTCGTGGCTCGACTTCGCGGCCCGCCTCCTCGAGCTCGCCGAGGACGAGGCCACGCCGCTGCTCGAGCGGGTGAAGTTCCTCGCCATCTTCTCGAACGGCCTCGACGAGTTCTTCCAGGTGCGCGTCGCCGGCCTGAAGGGCCAGGCAGCGGCCGGGCTGCGGCGGGCGTCGCCCGACGGCCGCACCCCCCTCGAGCAGCTGCGCGGGGTGCGCGACTACGTGCTCGCGCTCGTCGAGCGCCAGGCAGCGATCTTCACCGACCGCCTGCGGCCCGCGCTCGAGCGGGCCGGGATCGAGGTCGCCGACTTCGAGACCCTCGACGAGCACGCGAAGCGCGAGCTGGCCGCGATCTTCGACCGCGACATCTTCCCGGTGCTCACGCCGCTCGCGGTGGACCCGGGCCACCCGTTCCCCTACATCTCGAACCTGTCGCTCAACCTCGCGGTCCTCGTCGAGGATCCGGCGACGCGCGAGCGCCGCTTCGCGCGCGTGAAGGTGCCGCCGCTGCTGCCGCGCTTCGTGCCGCTGCGCGGGCAGGCGCAGTTCGTGCCGCTCGAGCAGGTCATCGCCGCGCACCTCGACCGGCTCTTCCCCGAGATGAGGATCGGCGCGCACGTCCCCTTCCGCGTCACGCGCAACGCCGACTTCGAGCTCGACGAGGACGAGGCCGACGACCTGCTCGAAGCGGTGGAGCTCGAGCTGCGGCGGCGCCGCTTCGGCCGTGCCGTGCGCCTCGAGATCGACCCGGCCACGCCCCCGGAGATCCTCGAGCTCCTGGTGCGCGAGCTCGAGCTCGGCTCCGAGGACGTCTACGCGAGCGACGCACCCCTCGACCTCGGCCAGCTGTGGTGCCTCACCGGCCTGGACCGCCCCGACCTCCAGGAGCCCGCGTGGACCCCGACGACGCCGCCGCGCCTCGCCACCGCCGGCGACGAGCGCGCCGACCTGTTCGCAGCGATCCGCGAGCGCGACGTCCTCGTCCACCACCCCTACGACTCGTTCGCCTCGTCGGTCGAGGCGTTCATCTCGCAGGCGGCCTCCGACCCCGACGTGCTCGCGATCAAGCAGACGCTGTACCGGACCTCGGGGGACGCACCCTTCGTCTCCGCCCTCGCCGCCGCCGCCGAGTCCGGCAAGCAGGTCGCGGCGCTCGTCGAGGTGAAGGCGCGCTTCGACGAGAAGCGCAACATCGCCTGGGCGCGCCAGCTCGAGCAGGCCGGCGTGCACGTCGTCTACGGGCTCGTCGGCCTCAAGACGCACTCGAAGACGGCGCTCGTGGTGCGCCGCGAGGAGGACGGCATCCGCCGCTACTGCCACATCGGCACGGGCAACTACAACTCCGACACCGCGCGCGTCTACGAGGACCTCGGGCTGCTCACGGCGGCCCCCGACGTCGGCGCCGACCTGAGCGACCTGTTCAACCACCTCACCGGCTTCTCTCGCCCGATCGAGACGCGCGCCCTCGTCCTCGCGCCGCGCGCGCTGCGCCCGTTCCTCCTCGAGCAGATCGCGGCCGAGACCGAGCGCGGGGAGTCCGGGCGCATCGCCATCAAGGCGAACGGGCTGAGCGATCCGGAGGTCATCGACGCCCTCTACCGGGCCTCGCAGGCCAAGGTGCGGGTCGAGCTCGTCGTGCGCGGCGTGTGCTCGCTGCGGCCCGGCGTTCCCGGCCTCTCCGAGCACGTGAGCGTCCGGTCGATCGTGGGCCGCTTCCTCGAGCACTCGCGCATCTTCCGCTTCGGCGTGCCCTCGCCGGCCCAGGTTGCCGCCTGCGCCGTGCAGGCGAGCGACGCCCCCGTCGCTCCGGGGCCGGGTGCGCGCTACTTCATCGGCTCGGCTGACCTCATGGAGCGCAACCTGGATCGGCGCATCGAGGCGGTCGTCCCGGTACGCGACCCCGACCTGTGCGCGCGCCTCGAGGACATCCTGCGGCTCGACCTCGCCGACGACACCTCCTCGTGGGAGCTCTCGGCGACCGGCGGGTGGTCGCGCGTCCCGACTCGGGCCGGGATCTCCGCCCAGCGCGGCCTGCAGGAGCTCGCCCTCGAGCGGGCGCGCCGGCGGCGTTCGCCGGAGACCACCGCCTAGCGCCGGTGCGCATCGCCGCGCTCGACCTCGGCTCGAACTCGTTCCACCTCCTCGTCGTCGAGGTCCAGCGGGACGGGACCTTCTCGCCGCTCGTACGCGAGAAGGAGGTGCTGCGCCTCGGCGACGCCGTCGCGCGCCGCGGGGCGATCGGGGCGCGCGCGATCGAGCGCGCCCTCGAGACGCTGGCGCGCTTCAAGGCGCTGGCGGAGGCGCAGCGCGCCGACGAGGTCGTGGCCCTCGCCACGTCGGCCGTTCGCGACGCAGCCGACGGGGCCGAGCTGGTCGAGCGGGCGCGCGACCTCGGACTGGCCGTCGAGGTCATCGACGGCGTGCGCGAGGCGGAGCTCATCTTCGGCGCGATCCGCGCCAGCGTCGTCGTCGACCCGAGCCCCGCGGTGGCGATCGACCTCGGGGGCGGCAGCTTGGAGCTCATGGTCGGCGACCAGTCCGAGCTCTCGTACGCCGCGAGCCTGCCGCTCGGCGTGGGGCGGCTCACGGCGAGGTTCCTCGCGAGCGATCCGCCGTCGCAGGAGGAGCTGGCCCGCCTGCGCCGCCACGTCGCGGACGAGCTCTCGGCGGTGATCCCGGCGGTGGCCGGCCACGAGCCGCGCCAGTGCATCGGCTCCTCGGGCACGCTCGTCGCCATCGCCCGGATGGCCGCGGCGCTGCGCGACGGGGTGCTGCCCCGGACGGTGAACCAGCTCAGCGTGGCGCGCCCCGCCCTCGAGCGCCTGGCCGGCGAGGTGCTGTCGCGCACGTGCGCGGCTCGAAGCCGCCTTCCTGGCTGCGACGCGCGGCGTGCGGAGCTCCTGCCCGCCGGCGTGGTCGTGCTCGAGGAGGTGCTCGAGCGCACGGGCCTCGAGTCGCTCACGGTGAGCGACTGGGCCCTTCGCGAGGGGATCGTCCTCGAGACGATGCGTCGCCACGGCCTGGAGCCGACCGGGTCGGACCCGCAGGACATCCGCTGGTCCTCGGCGCTCGCGCTCTGCCGGCGCTCGGGGTGGTGCGAGCGGCACGCGCGCCAGGTCGCCACCCTGGCGCTCCAGCTGTTCGACGTGCTGGCTCCGGCGTACGGCCTGCAGGCAGCCGAGCGCGAGCTGCTCGAGCTCGGCGCGCTCGTGCACGACGTCGGTGAGCACGTGAGCCGTGCCGGCCACGACCGTCACACCGCCTACCTCGTCGAGCACGGTGGTCTGCGGGGGCTCTCGCCGGCCGAGGTGGGCATCCTCGCGACCATCGGGCGCTACCACGTGCGGGGGACGCCGCGGCCCAGCTTCGAGCCCTTCGCGGCGCTCGGGCCGTCGGACCGGGACCGGGCGACCAAGCTTGCGGCGATCCTGCGCCTCGCGGACGCCCTCGACGCCAGCCACGACGGGCGCGTCGAGGCCGTCGACGCCGAGCTCGACGTCGAGCGCGGCGAGCTGCTCGTGCGGGCAGGGGGAGCCGGCGACGCGCAGGTCGAGCGATGGATGGCGCAGCGCAAGAAGGACCTCCTCGAGCGGGCCTTCGGGGTGACCTGCCGGCTCGAGGACGTCCGGCGCGCCGGCGGGGTGGCGACGTCGCCCGAGGGCTCGAGCGGAGCCGGCTAGGCCGAGGCGCGGGTCGCGCCGGTCGCGCCAGGCCCGCCACCCGGCCCGCCTAGGCCTAGGGGCTCGACGCCTCGGTCGCGGGGGACTTCGCGTCGTGCGCCATCGCCGCGATCGCGTCGTGCGGGTGGCGCAGGCGCTGTCCCCGTTGGACTCGCAGCGACACGTAGGCCCCGGCACCGACGGGGATCGGCAGCCAGAAGTTGACGAAGCGCCAGCCGATCACGCCGAGCGTCGCGACCCAGCCCGGGATGCCGAAGCTGATGAGCAGGCCCGTCGTGGAGGCCTCGACGAGGCCGAGGCCTCCCGGTGTGATCGGGATGGCAGCGAGGACGTTGCCGACGCCGTAGGCGACGAAGAGGAGCACGGGGTTGACGTAGCGGTCGAGGGCGGCGAGGAAGGTCCACAGCGACGCGGCGTCGAGCAGCCAGTTCAGCGCCGCGAACAGGAGCGCACGCCGCAGCGTCTCGCGATCGCGGCTGAGGTTGCGCAGCGACTGGCCGACGTGGCGGACCAGCTCCTCGAGGCGGTCCTCGCTGACGCGCGGCAGGCGGCGG
Organism: Acidimicrobiales bacterium; assembly: GCA_035294085.1. Lineage (NCBI taxonomy): Bacteria > Bacillati > Actinomycetota > Acidimicrobiia > Acidimicrobiales > Acidimicrobiales bacterium. Next base: position 76,401 of record DATGLP010000013.1, read on the forward strand.
CCCACCGCGCGCACGAAGCGCACCGCCGACTCCTCCCCGCGCGTGAAGAGGTAGACGAGGCCGCCGATGAACAAGATGAGGAGCATCCCGAGGAGCGCAGCGACCACGTAGGCCGTGTGGATCCCCGCGAGGGGGATCGAGACGACGAGGGCGAGCCACAGCAGGACGTTCAGCACCACGGCCGAGCCCATGCCCTGGGTCGCCATCGCCATCGCCGCGTCCTGACCGCGCACGCCCTGGGCCGTGAGGAGGCGGTAGCCGAGGGTGGCGCTGCCGGCGCTCCCGCCCGGCAGCACGTGCGCGATCGCCGTGCCGGCGAGGTCGATCCGGAAGAGCGTGGCGACGGACGGGCCGGGGGGGAGGAGGACCTTCGTGAGGAGGGCGTAGGCGAAGAGCGCGGCGGCCTCGAGGACGATGCCGGCGACGAGCCAGGCGACGTTGAGGTGCCCGAGCTGGTTGAGGTCGTGGCCGGCCGCGACGAAGCGGGGGATGACGAGGTACTCGACGACGAGGAGGACGAGGAAGACCGTGACGCCGTGGCGCAGCGGGGCCGGGACGTGCGAGCGCCAGCCGCGCCGCTTCGAGGTCGGCTCGCCGGGGCGCACCCGACCATGCTGGCACGTCCGCACGACGTCGCCGGGAGACGCGGCGTCCCCGTCGCCGACCGCGGCGCTCGCGCGAGCGGCCGGGGTGCCGAGCCGCGTCAGACGGCAGCGAGGTTCTGCCGCCTCGCCGCGGCGCGCACCTCCTCCAAGGTGGCGGCCAGCTCCTTCGCGCTCGTGAGCGTGCGCCGGTTCAGCGCGACGAGGAGGCGCTCGACCGGGGCCGCGACCTCCGGGTGCACGTCGCGGGCGAGGGACCAGATGTCGAGGAGGGGGTTGATGACCCGGCTCACCGACACCGCCTGGTCGGCGAAGCGACCGAGGAGCTCGTCGATCGCCTCGTCCAGGATGTCGATGCCGCTTCTGCCGTTGTCCTGCATGGCCTGTTCCTCCTCTCGCTCGTTCTAACGGCCGGTCTCGCGTCGCTCTTCCCAAGCTTGGCAGACGGCACGCGCCCGCCGTGGCACCCCCGGGCGCAACCGGCGAGGGCACAGTGGGTCGGTGGCAGCGGTGCTCGACGGCGGCACCGACCCGCCGAGGGTGCTCGGCGGGCGCTACCGGATCGACGCGCTCGCCGGTCGAGGCGGCATGGGCGACGTGTACCGGGCCTTCGACCTGCGCCTCGAGCGTCCGGTTGCGGTGAAGGTGCGCGCGAAGGGGCCGGAGGAGGACGAGGCTCGCTTCTTCGCCGAGGCGAGGACGCTCGCCGCCCTCTCGCACCCGAATCTCGTCGCCGCCCTCGACGCGGGCGTCCACGACGACTGTGTCTTCCTCGTCATGGAGCTGGTCGACGGCCCGACCCTCGCGGCCCGCCTCCGGCACGGCCCGCTCTCCCCCGGCGAGGCGGCCGCCGTCGGTTGCGACGTCGCAGCGGCGCTCGGCTACGTCCACCGCAGAGGGGTCGTGCAGCGCGACGTCAAGCCAGCCAACGTGCTCCTCGAGGCGTCCGGCCGGGCCCGCCTGGCCGACTTCGGGGTCGCGTGGCTGGCGGACCGGCCGCGAACGGGCACGACGGGCGTGGCGCTCGGCACCCCGGCCTACCTTGCGCCCGAGCAGGTCTCGGGTGGTCCCGTCGGCCCGCCAGCCGACGTCTACGCGCTCGGTCTCGTCCTCCTCGAGGCGCTGACGGGCGTTCGGGCCTTCCCGGGCGCGGCGCAGGAGGCCGCCCTGGCGCGCCTCGTCCGAGACCCCGAGGTGCCCGCCGGCCTCGCGCCGGCCTGGCGGGCGCTGCTCGTCGCGGCGACCGCCCGGGACCCCGCCTCGCGACCCGAGGCCGAGGCGCTGCGCCGCCAGCTCTCCTCCCTCGCGACCTCCGTTGCGACGGCGTCGGCGCCGAGGCGCGTCGTGATCGCGAGGCCGCGCGCTCGGCGCACGCTTCGGGGGCGACGGCGGGCCCTGCTGCTCGGGGGTGCCGCGGCTGCCCTCGTGGCGGCCCTGGGCGCGTCGAGCGCCGTCGGGGGCACGAGCGTGCGGCGCGGCGGTGCACCGCGGGGCGCACCGGCCTCGGCGGGGAGGACCGTGGGAGCGGCGACCGTCTCGCCGCGAGGCGGCGCTCGGACGCCGGGCGCCGCCGCGCCCCTCGCGGGCACGGGCCCGGGCGCGCCAGCCCTCCCGCCCGGCCTCGAACGCCGCGGGAAGCCGCTGCCGCCGGGACACGGGGGGCCCCGTCCAGGCGGCTACGGCCGGGGCCCTCGCGGGCGCGGCGCAGCCGCTCGCGTCCCCGACAGCTAAGTTGTCCCGGTGCGCGTCCTCGTCGTCCTACCGACCTACAACGAGCGCGAGAACATCACGGAGGTCCTCCAGGCGGTCCGGGCTGCGCTGCCCGAGGCCGACGTCCTCGTCGTCGACGACTCGAGCCCTGACGGGACGGCCGAGCTCGCCGAGAAGGCCGCAGCGGAGCTCGGCGGGATCGAGGTGCTGTCGCGCCCGGCCAAGGAGGGGCTGGGTCCCGCCTACCGGGCGGGCTTCGCCCTCGGGCTGGCGCGCGGCTACGACGCCTTCGTGGAGATGGACAGCGACTTCTCGCACGACCCGGCGGCGCTGCCGGCGCTCGTCGCGCCGATCGAGCGCGGCGCGGGGCTGGTCGTCGGGTCCCGCTACGTCGCGGGCGGGGAGATCCCGAACTGGTCGTGGTCACGCCGTCTGCTCAGCCGGCTCGGGAACTACTACGCGAAGGCCGTGCTCGCCCTCGGCGTGGAGGACTCGACCTCCGGGTTTCGCGTCTACGCGGCCGACGTGCTGCGTGCGATCGACCTCGCCTCGGTGCGCGCCGACGGGTACGGCTTCCAGATCGAGATGACCTACCGGGCGCTGCGCGCGGGCGCGCGCGTCGTGGAGGTGCCGATCCGCTTCGTCGACCGGGTCGAGGGCACGTCGAAGATGTCGCTGCACACCGTGGTCGAGGCGCTCGCGCTCGTGACGGCGTTCGGCCTGCGCCGGCTCGTGCCTCGTCGCCGGCGACGCTCGTCGGCGCGGCGCGCCCCGGTCGGTGCGATCTCGAGCCGCTAGACACCCCACGGCCCGAAGCCGTCAAGCGGCCGCCGCGATGGAGGGTGGCCACGCACGGCTCTCGTCGTAGAGCTCACCGTGCTCGAGGCAGTGGTGCAAGATGCCGACGAGGCGATTGCCGAGCTGGCGGAGCGCT